>CALCMJ010000140.1 GCA_937967615.1 uncultured Saprospiraceae bacterium | reverse complement strand
AGAGGCCAAAGTGGAGATCAATTCGTCGTGCATAATCGTTTTATTGATAATGGAACTGCGGGCGATGCAAGACTTTCAAAATTCGGTGAACGAATCAATGCAACTTCGCAGGATGGTTTGAATGGTACACACGAAACTGCATTGTATGAATCGGCGTCTTCTTCAATAGATATAATCAGGAATGAAGAGCTTATTTTATTAGCAGCAGAGGCTGCCATGCAGACATCAGATCTTGGTGGTGCAATCGCAGCGATTAATGTAATTAGGAATGCACATGGCATTGGAGACTATACAGGTCAAATGACGCAAGGTGCAGTATCTGATGAATGGCTGTATCAAAAATCCTATTCTTTCTGGGGAGAAGGACATCAAATGTTTGATCTCAGAAAATATGGATTATTAAATGATGCATATCTGCCAATAGACCGGACTGGAGATTTAATACATACGCAATTTCCAATCCCACTTAGTGAGAATCAATAATTCTAAACTAAAACAAATAGAAAAAAGACCCTAACACAACGATAGGGTCTTTTTTTTTACCTCCTATTTGCGAATGCGCTTGATGTAATAAATTGTAATGAAGCGTACCTAAAATTAATTCCACGCATGATAGACAAAATAGGGTTGAAAAAGCTAGAGTATTTTAATCCAAAGTCTTAGACTTTGAATTCTCTCTCAGTAGCTCCTTCGTAGAGTAGCTCCGTCAGTTCTCAGAAGTTTTAAGTCTTGTAAATACCAATATGGATCTTTTTTACCGTATCCGCGATAGGGGTAGTAAGGGAGCCGTAGGCTGTCGTGCTGAAAGCAGGACGGAACCCCTGGATGACCCGGCCCTACTGTCACCATAGAATGGTGTCAGTAGGGATCGCCCAGCTAAATAGGCTTACTTAACATCATAAGAGAATGCGATATTAATTTCTTCCATTGGAGCCTTCCTTATACACGTATGGAGTATGGAAGGTGAAAACAAGTCTTTTCAAGTCAGCTAAAATTAGCTAGTAGTCTAATTAAGGAGATATTGCACACATATAAATTCGCCCATATTTTATAGAAAAAGAACTTGAAGACGAGGATTGCATTCATGACACACATAAATATTGATTGAATGAGCTCACGATCTATTCCTTCAGCAATAATCAATTTTGATTATTTATTGTTTCTTATGTAAAATGCACTAGCGATATATAATTCCGTTTACACCTTATGTAAACTCATGAAGTATTTTGTGTGCGTTTTGTCTTATTCGTAATGATTTTGCTTGCTATTTGTGGTATCTGCGGATTCCAAATTAATAGAGCTTTATATAGAAGCTATGTTAATACCTGTCATATTTTGAAATTATCCCTTATATTTATTAGAAGTAGCTTCTAAATCATTATTTTGTAACAACTAATAAACACCCTTATTCATGAAATACTTAACAATTACGATAATTTGCCTTATGGCAAATTTCGGGGCTTTCGCGCAAACTTGTATTCCTACGGGTACTTCATTAGTATTGAACTCGCAACAGGATATTGATGATTTCAGTTACAACTATAGTGGTTGCACCCAAATAGAAGGAAATCTATTCATTCAAGATTTAACAGGTGACATTACAAACCTTGATGGTTTATCTGCAATTACGAGTGTAGGAGGTTACATATATATTCGTGAAAATCATCTACTCACAGATATTTCTGGCTTAAGCAATATCACTACTTTAGGAGATTTTATTTTTATGTATTTCAATGAGCTTTTAACCAATCTTGATGGTCTGCAGGGTATCACAGAAATTCCTGGATTCCTATATTTGAATAACATGGATGGTTTAGTAGATCTCACTGGCTTACAAAGCGTGAACTCTATTGGCAAGTTCATCTATCTAAATGACAACCTCTCTCTTACTTCAATCTCTGCATTGTCTTCACTCACATCAATTGGAGGTTTTCTAATAGCTAGGAATAATGACAATTTAACTGATCTTTCAGGTTTGGAAGGCCTCACTACCATTCCTGGCATTCTCCACGTTGCTAATAATGCAACGCTTACTAGTTTGAAGGGGCTTGATAACGTAACATCAGTTGATAGTTTCACATATATACTGAACAACAATGCAATGACTTCTTTTACTGGGCTTGAAAGCTTAACAACTATAGCCGATTATCTTTATATTAATGACAATATCAATGTTGCAGATTTCTCAGCCTTTAGCAATTTGACAACTGTAGGAGGAAATCTTTACATAGGCAATGCACCATATGTCACCACAATGGAAGGGTTTGATAACCTTGCGTCAATAGATGGTATTTTATCTATATTCAATTGTGATGACTTGATTTCCATATCTGCATTAGACGGTATAGATCCGGCTACAATTACAGATTTAAATATAGAACAAAATGACAAATTGAAAGTTTGTGAAACCAATCTTGTCTGTTCGTACTTAGCAAATTCAACGAATGCAGCATCAATAACTGGGAATCATGGAGCATGCGGCAACAGAGCTACAGTTGAAAATAGATGCTTGGGCATATACCCTATTCTTATGAGCGACATAGACCAATGCAAGACCATTCCATCTACTGAGATTTCTCTTGCAGCAGGCAACACCAATGAGCCAGTCAATATATTGGATTCCAATTGCGATATTTTATGCACAATTGATGCAAAAGGAAATGATTTGGGTAATGTATATTTTGAATCGTTCAATTCATCTGTAACACGTTATGTAGGAATGAGTTATATTAATAGAGATATAACTATCACGCCAGAAAACCAACCAAGTTCCCCTGTAGAGATAACACTTTATTATACTGCTGCTGAATATGCAGCGTTACAAGCTGCTGATCCTAGTCTCACAAGTACAACAGATATTATAAGTAGAAAATCTCCAGAAACTTGCTCTGGAGGTATCAATATAAATTCCACATACCTTTCTCAAACAAACAGCGGGTTTTATGGACCAAATGGAGACATTTTTATCACTGCTGATGCTAATTCATTTAGCACTTTTTATCAGCATGGTAACGATATTTTAATTTTGCCAGTGGAATTGATAAGTTTCAAAGGGATTCTGCAAGAAAATCAAGTAAGCCTAGAATGGGCTACCCTTACAGAAATAGACAATGATTATTTTTCTATTGAACATTCCATTGATGGGAGAGATTATAATACGGTAGGTAAAGTTGAAGGAAACTTGAATTCCACTATTCAAAGGACATACCAGCATACCCATAAAGATCCAATAGAGGGCACAAACTACTATAGACTAAAACAAGTAGATGTAAATGGCGAATTCAGCTATTCAGATGTCATCAGTATCGATTACAATAAATTGCGATTGGGGATGTATCCTAATCCTGCGACTAATGAGGTCTTTTTTGGTTCCCCGAATCAAGAACAAATCAACATTACGATCTACAACAACATTGGTACATTGATGTTAGAATCCTACACTGTAACAAATACCGGAATAGCAATTGACGTGCTCCCAAATGGTATTTACAATGTAATTGTAGAAAATAGCTCTGAAATAAGCCAATATCGCTTGCTAAAGCTTTAAAACCCAACAATAGAGCATATAAAATTTTGTTTTGGATGTAAGTAGCGGAACTATATACTTAATTAGTGTAAATTCCAAACTTTAACGTGGATATTTACGGTATTTGTAAAATATTATGTATATCTTAGAAGTGAACTAAACTTTCAATTATGGAATACGTAATACCTACAATTGGATTATTGCTTGTCGCAGCTATATTAACTTGGTTGTTACACGCTTTTGATGTTATTCCTGACTAATATTAGGGTATAAGATCAACTTGAATTTATCACAAAAAAAAAAGAGGACGTATGGTAATCGCGTCCTCTTTTTATTTATAGGTTTTTTTTGGCTTTTTCAGGCAATTTACTACCTGAACGAATTTTGGAATGGCCTCTCCTATTAATAAATATATAACGCTGGCAAATTACAAATTATTAGCCTGAATGAAATAAGAGTTAGGTACTTAAATTTCAATTGTTGAAAAAATAAACTCCACTTCCGCCTTAATTGGCTAAATCCCCTTCGAAATACTACTTTTACGGTCTACTAAATTTTCAGTACAATCAAATCTGTTCTTATGACTGACAAAAAAATAATTTTCTCAATGGAGGGTGTGACTAAAACGTTCCCACCAAAGAAGCAAGTTTTAAAAAATATATGGCTTTCGTTTTTCTATGGAGCCAAAATAGGTGTACTCGGTTTAAACGGATCTGGAAAATCCAGTCTTATAAAAATTATCGCAGGACTAGATACAAATTATGAAGGCAAGGTCACCTTTGATAAAGAGTATAAAATAGGATACCTAGCGCAAGAACCAGAACTGGATGAAACTAAAACCGTCAAAGAGATTGTACAAGAAGGTGTTCAACATATCGTAGAAGTTGCTAAAGCCTATGAAGATATTTCAAACAAACTAGCTGAGCCAATGGATAATGATGCTATGATGAAACTCATAGAAGAACAAGGGGACCTACTAGAGAAAATGGATCACTTAGATGCTTGGAACTTAGATCATACTTTGGAACTTGCAATGGACGCTCTGAGATGCCCTCCTGATGACGCAAAAGTCTCAGTCTTATCTGGAGGTGAACGTAGGCGTGTGGCTCTATGTAGACTTCTATTAAGTAAACCTGACATCTTACTACTTGATGAACCTACTAACCATTTAGATGCAGAAAGTGTGCATTGGCTAGAACAGTTTCTAAAGTCATTTCCAGGTACAGTCATAGCAGTAACGCATGATCGTTACTTCCTAGACAATGTAGCAGGTTGGATATTAGAATTGGATAGAGGTGAAGGAATACCTTGGGAAGGCAATTATAGCTCTTGGCTAGATCAAAAGTCAAACAGACTTGCAAACGAAGAAAAAGCAGAATCAAAGAGACAAAAAGCGCTTAAAAGAGAACTTGAGTGGTCTAGAATGAATCCTAAAGCAAAGCAATCAAAAGGAAAGGCCAGATTAAAAGCTTATGAATCGCTTAGTAGTCAGGAGATAAAAGACAAAGAAGCAAATCTCGAGTTATTTATACCTCCAGGACCTAGGTTAGGAGATAATGTTATAGATATCAATTCTCTAACTAAATCTTACGACAAAAGGATTCTTATCGAAAACCTTAGTTTCTCCGTTCCAAAAAATGCCATTGTTGGAATAATAGGACCCAATGGTGTAGGGAAGTCAACACTTTTTAGAATGATCATGGGAGAAGAAAAACCTGATTCCGGAACAATCGATATAGGTACTACAGTTAAACTTGCTTATGTGGATCAAGCGCACAAAGATTTGGTCCCTGAGAAAACTGTATACGAAGTTATTAGCCAAGGACATGATTTTATAAATATTGGAGGAAAAGAGATTAATGCGCGTGCTTATCTAAGCAAATTTAACTTTGCTGGAAGCGACCAACAAAAGAAAGTCGAAGTACTTTCTGGTGGAGAAAAAAATAGATTACATCTTGCCATAACTTTAAAAGAAGGTGGAAATGTCATCTTGTTGGATGAGCCTACAAATGACATTGATGTAAACACACTGCAAGCATTGGAAGAAGCTATAGAAAATTTTGCAGGATGTGTTCTCATGATATCACACGATAGATGGTTTATAGATAAATTAGCTACTCATATACTATCCTATGAAGATGATGGAGAGGTTTTATTCTTTGAAGGAAACTTTCAAGCGTATGAGGAAAAGAAAAAAGAGAGACTTGGTGATGTTCCCCCTAAAAGACCTAGGTTTAAAACTTTGTTATAGGAAAGATGGTCTTGACCAGATTGCAAACACATCAAGCTATTCAACATCAGTACATAAAAAATAAAAGGAAATGAAATGTCTCATTGTACATGCGCATGAAAATCCCAATTCCTTTTGCAGTGCTTTAGCAAGTACTGCAAGTGAGGTTTTAATAAAAACTGGATATGAAGTTGAGCTGAGTGACTTATATAAAATGTCTTTTAATCCTGTAGCTTCAAAAAATGATTTTAAAGATCTAAGTGGTGACCCCTACTACAAATATGCTAATGAGCAATTATATAGTTCCAAACACAACAGCTTTGCTAATGACATACAGTTTGAAATAGAAAAACTCATTTCAGCTGATATAATAAACTTTAATTTCCCCATGTGGTGGTGGGGCATGCCAGCAATTCTCAAAGGATGGGTTGATCGTATCATGGCATATGGTGTAGCTTATGGAGGAGACTATGGTTTTGACGAAACTGGAAGATTTAAAGGAAGACACGCTTTTATAAGTACAACTACTGGCAGTCCTAAAGCTGATTACAATCCACATCGGCAGAATGAAAAATCTATTGAAGAAATTCTAAACAATATCCATGAAGGCACATTCGAATTATTGGGTTATACAGTACTTGACCCCTTTATTGCCTATGGTGTTTCTAAAATAAGCCAAAAAGAAAGAGAAAATATTATCATAGAGTACAAGGATTATTTAAAGAAAGCGCTTAACCCAAGCAAGATTTTGAAAATTTAATTTAGTCCTAATTACAATACTCAAATTATTAAAACAGCTTATGCCCCTACTTGCATCTGTACTGCAGTTTTAATGAATCCTATTTAACTTTATTCCTTGCGGAACCCCCTGAGGGAATCTTGCAAACTTATATATCTGATCCCATGCAATAAATTCTGGATATTCAATTGAATACGGTGTGGCAACATCTACAGCAAGGCCAGTAGTGGCTAAGATATTTATAGGTAATGTAATCACTCCATAATAACCATGGCCAATAGAAGTTAAATTTATCAAGCTAGCAGCGGTTACAATCGCCTTAGGCTTTTCACTTGTCATAGAAACCAAAATTTTCGCAGATTCTATTTCAGTCTTTGACACAAAAATAATCTCATCATCAAGACTTAGTAGGCTTATTTTCTTTTCATCAACTGCAATAATTTCTCCTAAATATTTTTCTCCATTAGACATGTTAACGTTAAAAAAAGAACCCTTAACATACTGTTTGTATCCTTCTGGTTTTGGTAAATATTCAGGTGTTTTACAAGCACTTATGAAAGTCAATACAACTACAACTAAAATTAGATTTTTCATAATTTATTCTTTTATTGTAATACAGAATATTTAGAGTTCCAAAAAACTGTTTCCATTTCCTTCTCCATAGTCTTAAATTCTATCGCAAGCTCTCGCCAGGTATTTCTATCATGCAACAGCATCTTTCTTAATCTGGGTAGATCCTTTCCGTCTAACCACGATTTGCGCATCCATTCTAGGTAATACCCCTTAACAGATAGAAAAAGCTCATATTTCTGATTCTTGTCAATTTTTGGAAAATCAAACATTAAATTAAATTCATCCCCTGGAAAAGAAACTAAGTAGTCTTCATCATCTCTAATTATATCATTTATAGTGTAATCAGATCCTGTTATCACTTCAATTTCTGATGGAAATACATTAAGCGGTTCTATCCTATCATTTATAGATGTCAGTCCCACGTAATCAACCCTCCAAAGCCCTTTCGACATTTCTAATTTTATCCGCATCTTTCCATCCCTAGGCAAATTTTTCCTTATGGGAGACAGTTTTAGATTATTTGCAATAGGTCCAGTTTCGTATAATTCTTCAATAAAATCCCATCGAGATGTTTTGTAATTCCAGGCAAACATTTTGATTCCACCCAATTTCTTAAATGGACTACCAAGCTTCTTTTTAATTCTTTTATCTGTTTCTATTTTCGCAAAATAATCTCCTACCTCATCACCCATATATGAAATTCCACTATACAGTAAAAATGTAGTTAGGAGTGTTTGCTTATGATTAATTACTATTCCAAGTTCTTCATCAGGTAGATTGTCAAATTCAAGAATGAGTTCTTCTTTGCTTGTCAGATCAAATGAATCCGTTGCAGAAAAATATTCATTGTTATCCATTCTTAATACATCTCCTAATACATCTATTCCATCCGCTTTCGCTTCTGAGGCCGAAAATATATCTTTAGATTTGTAGTAATTTCCATTGCTATCATGGAAAGCATGTTCATCCCTATTTTTAAGTACGGCATGCAAGTATACTTGATTTACCATATGCGTTTCAAACGCTTCATTTTTCATCGTTAATTGAAAATGCTCCTTAGAAGTACTATGTTGAAGAGCATCTATATCTCCATACTCAAGCGCTGGAGAAATTGCATTAGAAAATCCTTCAGCATTTGCGCCATGAATGATATCGCTTCCATCTACATAAAATGTTGGGCATGATCCAAAACAAGCCTTTGGGTTTAATGCACATGCAGCATCCAAAGCAAGATTTACGGCAGTTAAAATTGTTAGAGCTGCTACTCGGCTTCCATCTTTAGATTTAACTTGTTCTAAATCATTGGTTTCTATAATAGCAATGTCATCAATAGCAAATGACAAGATTCCATTTTCTATATTGTGCCTGTATAAATCATACAACCGCCCAGATCCAAATACTGAATCCTGTGTATTATTCAATGACCATCCTTCTAAAACTGCTACATTACCATCTTTGAAATGGGCTTTGAAAAAAGGTACGTGCAGCGAGTCCTTATGCAACACAGCATTTACATCCGTATAGCTCTGACGTACATTATGACTTAGATGATGTTTGCAAGAGTAAAGACAGGCCACTAAACCTAGGCAAAGGAATGCATAGAATAGAAATTTTTTCATTTTGATTTAACTTTATAGAAGTAAAACTATTGATAACTCTATTCAGACAAGTCATCAATAGATGAAAACAAAACATAAGTGTTCCTATAACATACATAAATTGAAGCATATCAAGAATTCGTACATGATACGTGAACGCAAATAAAAACTGTTTACGTTTTACAAATTTTGATGTGATAAGGACATAGAAGACCAACAACTTAATTGGTATTGGGGGATTTTGATTTTATTCTTCTGCAGCTGTCTTACCCATTCTGATTGCCTCTATAAGAACTGTCAAAAGAATCAGACTTCCCCCGATGATTGTTCTCCAATTCGGGATTTCTCCGAGAAAAAGATACGCCCAACAAATTCCCAAAATAGGAATACTACTGGAAAGCAAACTGAAAGTGGTAATAGAAAAGCTTCTAAAACTTCTAATAATGAGTGTGTGACCTATTGCAGTGGTAATAATTGCCAAGGCTGATACGGGAATCCAAAACTCAGAAATCCTACTTGTATCAAGCAAAAAAATGACAGGGATTAATAAAATTGAAATAATTAAGAGTTGATAAAACATCAAGACAGAACCATTCTTCGCAACAGCCAAATCCTTTGTTAATAGATTTCTCAATGCATAAGTAAGACCAGAGACTAAACCCAAAATGATTGCAATGATTTTATCATTACCTAAATCTAAGCTTGGTGACATAATATAAATGCCTAATAAAATAAGAAGCGCTAATAATAGATGAACGGGTTGAAATTTAGTTTTTAAAATCAAGGGTTCTAACAATGTTGTCATTGCAGGATATGTATATAATGTCAACAATGCCAATGCAACGTTAGAATAGTACAATGCATAAAAATAACTTACCCAATGCAATCCCAGAAAAACAGCACCTACGATTAACAAATATCTATGCTTGACGTTCTTTATGCTTAGATCATATTTGAGATAGCGGCAAAAAAGGTATAAAATAAGCCCTGCTATTGCCCCTCTCCACCAGATTGTGACAGGAGGTGGCATTTGAATATACTTTCCTAAAACGCCGGAGGTGCTCACAAATATAAAAGCAAGATGCAATTCTATTAAATTCCAATTGCTTTTTGAGACTGCCATGAATTGTCCATTTTTTCTAAAACTTGCACTACCCTTCCTATCATGTCTTTATCTACATCGAGGTGGGTAACAAATCGGATAGTATTTTTACCCAGAGGGACTGCCTTAATATTCTCTTGGTCTAATCTTTGAATAAAACTATCTCCGTTATATTTCCCATGGACATCAAAAAAAACAATGTTCGTCCCATAGAAAAGAATATTTTCAGCATAAGATCTTTGTTTTAGGCAAGATGCAAGAACTTCTGCGTTTAGGTGATCTTCTTTCAATCTGCTAATATTATTATTCAAGGCATAAGTTCCAGCAGCAGCTAGATATCCCGCTTGACGCATTCCACCGCCCATAACCTTTCTATATCTTCTTGCCTGAGTTATAAATGCCTGTTCTCCTATAAGCAAAGAACCCACTGGGGCTCCTAAACCTTTAGAGAGACAAATAGAAATACTGTCAAAATGCTTACCCACTTCTTGGCTGGTCTCATTAGTCTCAATAAGCGCGTTGAATATCCTGGCTCCATCAAGATGCAGTTTGAGATTGCGTTCTCTACATAACTTAGAAATAGGCTGAATTTCGTCAAGGGTATAATAAGAGCCTCCAGCCTTGTTTACGGTGTTTTCTAAGGAAACCATCTTTGTAATAGGCAACCAATCATAAACTGGACGGATATTAGCCTCAACCTCATCTGCCGTTATCTTTCCATGAGGTCCTCTCAATAGACTTAGAGCTACCCCTGAATTAAAAGCGTAGCCAGCAGTCTCATACTGGTATATGTGGGAATATTCATGACAAATGACTTCATCCAAAGGCTGAGTGTGTGTTTTTATAGCGATTTGGTTCGTCATTGTTCCTGATGGGCAAAACATTGCTGCTTCTTTCCCAAACATTTGCGCAACCTGCTCTTCTAAGACATTAACGGAAGGGTCTGCTCCAAATACGTCGTCACCTACCTGAGCCTTCATCATATGGTCTAACATTCCAGAACTCGGTCGTGTTACTGTATCGCTGACCAAATTTATAATTTTCATAGTTTTTAAAAATATTCAACAAATTAAGGCGATTGAGCACAAAATGCACAGCCAGTCAAGAATTTATTCCAAGTTTTTTTAAAATAAATTCGCTTTTGTAAAATTATTCTGTGAAAATCTGTGTTAAGAATCTGTAACTGACGACACCAAAACGAAAATCAATCACTACACTACAACTCGCCCTTTAGTTTTTTTATAAGTTTTTTTAATTTATCCACAACAAAACGCAATGGCAACAGACAATTACAAGTCACTAGACTTTTACACATCTCGTATTGGACAAATCAAAGATGGTTTCAGTAAATTCAATGAAAAAGAGAACTTCTATTTCACCTATAATAAGAATGGTCGAGTTTATCTAATAAGTGAAGACTACACAACAGAAAAAGGTAGAGATAATGGTATAGAGTCCGTTAAAAAGAATATGAAGGACAATACCAGATTTGTTAAGAAATCAAACAATTCTGGCAAGCATTTCTTTAGCCTTAGAGCGGGAAATAATCAAGAAATTGCAAGAAGTACATATTTTAATTCAGCTAATGATCTTGATGCAGCTATTTCAGGAATTAGTACTGGTAGTTGGATCACAAGTGATTCTGTTAAAGGTGCAGCTGGAGCTGCAGCCGCTGCAGGTGCTGTCACGAAATTGTCTTCAGATAAAAAGTATGAGAAAAAAGACAAACCTGTTGAACGTACTGAGAAAAAAGTTCATAAGGTAGAAAAGAAGGTAGAGAGAAAAATTGAGAAGAAGGTAGAAAAGAAAGTAGAAAGAAAAATAGAAAAGGCTGCAGCCACAAGTAGCTCTTCTGGAAGCACAAGAAAAGCAACAGAAAGAACTGTGCGAGGCGCAGATGTAAAGACTAGCGGTGGAGGATTTAAATGGTGGTGGTTACTACCCTTTCTACTTATTCCAATATTGTTTTTTGGCCTTAGAAGCTGCGGAGCATGTGGAGACGCTGGAGCTGCGGCTGGAGCAATGAAAGACAAAGTAAGTGAGACTGCATCTAACGTTGCAGATAAAGTAGATGAAACGGCAACTGCTGCTGCAACTGCTGCTGCTGATGCTGCAAGACAAGCTGAAGAGGCTGCTGCAAAACTTGCTGCTGATACTAAACTAAAGGCAGATCAAGCTGCAAGAGCCGCTAAGGAAGAAGCGCAAAGACAAGCAAACTATTTCAATGGAAATAAAAGTACAGGATACTAAGTTCCGTACAAAAATTTACAGCACTATGACTAAGGACTATAGCCAAATGAGGTTGTGGTCCTTTTTTTTATTCTCTAAAATAATTGAGTGTTTCTGCATCAATATTATTAGAAGAAAAGACTTCTCCTCCACTTCCTGATAATATACTTATTGTATAGGGTGAGATTCCAGTTGTTTCCTCAGGATTATAACTAGCATCAAAGCCAAAAGAGGAAATAGAGCCCGCTAATATTTCATTGCTTGTCCAGATGTGAAAGGAAGGATCTGAATCATCATATACCCACATCTCATTATTTAAAACAAATGGGCCTATTCCTGTTAAACTCTCTGAATACTCAAAAATCATCCTTGGATCTCTAGGTAGAATTACACTTATTGGTTCAGTTGTATTTAGTCCTATTAATTCTTGTATTTCAATTATATGGGTAATAGAGGTAATACTATTTGATAATGTAGGTAATAATGTAAATGAACATGTTAGGTCTGATACAGCCCCATCGCAAATTAAATTACTGTCCTCATCTTCAAAAATCCGTAGGCTTTTAAAACTCGAATTACCATAATCTGCCGCAGCATCATTATCCGCAGTAAATCCAAAATAATTATATGTACCGGTTGTATAGCTCCCAATTGGAATAATGAAACTTTCATAATTACCAGAACCCGTATAGGTGAAATCTGTAATTAGTCCTGTTGTGGATTGTGTCCCATACAATTTAAATCTCTCTGATGTTCCTCCCAACATTAAATCTGTATCTACCAGCAATTCATGTATTTCTCCTTGCTCAGAACTTTTAAAATCAAAACTAATCACAGTATTAGGTGTAATTGTATAGCTCAAGTCAATAGCTTTCCACGCGTTATCTTCAACATATATCCCATTCCCATTTTCAATATACTCTCCAAAACCCAAATCTTGATCTGCATAAGACAGAAGTTCAAAATCATTGTAATTTATAGCTGGACAAGGGTCATAAGGGCATTCAAAACAATTGGGTCCACCACAATCAATAGCAGTTTCCTGTCCATTTAGTATTCCATCATTACAGCTTGGACAGGGAGCACATTCTAAGCCACCACAGTCTACCCCTGTTTCATCTGCATTTACAATTCCATCTTCACAATGGCTTAACGGATTCCTTACTACTTTAAAATCATCAAAATAAAATCCATCTAGGTTTTCATAGAAGTCACTTGTATAACTGTAAAAACGAACATACAAACTAGGCTCCCCTAAATACTCAGACAAGTCAATTTGTTCTCTTACCCAGCCATCCTTTTTAGCATCATACACTGGTGAGTTTTCTGGTTGTGCTGAATTTGGATGCCCTGTAACAAAAGCATCAGAACCAGGTTTAGTATGACGGCCACATAATGGCGTCCATGTCAATCCATTCGTTGAAATTTCAAATGACACATAATCAAATTGATGCTGAATTTGATATTTCGTATAATATTCTACAAAAGCAAAACTAGCTTCACTCAAATCTACAGGATCTAAATATTGAAAGACCTTTGCTCCCGGCAGATTAATGCCTTCTGATTCTGTAAAAGATAAGGAACCTGTATATGCTTCACTCGCTGATATAACCCAGTCTCCTACCCATTGATCTCCCCCATTATTGTCAGCATTTTCTTCAATGGCATTTACTGAGGAGAAGTATTTTGAAATTGTTTCCTTATGGATATCATAGATACCATTGTTGAGTGTTATTTCAAATTCCACAAGATCTCCTGGTGCAATAGAATCAATTAACGCAAAATTTGTAGACAATTCTTCAAAGGCAGTCCCGGATAATATGCTTGATGATAAAACGGAATGTTCCACAGAATCTATATTATCAGAAAGTGCTTTAATATTTATCGTAAATGCCCCTTCTACTGCTGATATATGTTCCAACATAAATTTAAGTTCAGGATTGCCGGCATCTATATTAATTGAACTGTTATCGTGCAGAATCGCATAGTTCATAGAGAAATATGCTGTTGAGAAAAACGTATGTACTTGTTCTTGGCACTGGGGTATTATTAAATCTGGATTAGGCCAAAAGCCTCCTTCAGAGGCCAAACCAACTTCTGGTGTAAATCCATAAATTTTGTCTTTAATATTTTGCTCACCAAACGCCCAATCATTTGCATCACCGTTTACATCATAAATTACAAAATGCGTTTGCCCATAATAATACCTATTATGTCTCGTCATGTGTTCTCCCATTGCACTAAATATGGCATCATCTGGTGAAGGTAGTTCGCCCTCAGTACCCCATGAGTGCAAAAGATATTCTGAGTACACATGGTTATTGATGGCTACCTTAAAATCATGTGCAAGAATAAAATCACGAATCATCCTTGTTTCTGGCTCAGAAAAAGCCTCCGGGCCTCTATAAATATTACTACTAGGATTTCCTGATGATCCTATATCATCAAGACCCCAATTGTAACTATAATTTCTATTAATGTCAACACCAAAAGACCCATCTCCATTATCCCTTCTGTTTTTTCTCCAATAGCCTCCACCATTTGGATTATTGGCTTCATTGTATAAATAACCATCTGGGTTGAGCATAGGTATAAAATATAATTCCATATTGTCTACTAGACTTTTAACTTCTGAATTGCTTTCATAATTTTCCAGTAAATACCACATAAAATATAATAGGCTCATCATAGACACCGGTTCTCTTGCATGATGGACACCATCGTACAAGACTTCTGGTTCCTCTTCGTCTACCTCTGGATTATCCGATATTCTCACATAATAAATAGGTCTTCCTTCTATTGTTGTTAATGTATCTGAAATAGATTCTTTTGTTGATATTAGATTGGGATATAAAGATTTCATCTCATCTAAGATGGAAAGCAATTCTGCATAGGTTGTAAACCCTCCCATGCTTCCAAGTTGGAAATTTTGTGGCACTAAATATTCAGGCAAATTGCAACCAGAGTCCTGACCGGGGTTATTCTTTTTCTGCGTCTTTAGTTCTTGCAAAATTTTAGTTGCCTTAGGTAATTCCTTTTTTAAGCGTTCCTCAGTTTGTTTAGCTAGATCATCAACTAAAACATCGTAACGCATGAGTTTTGATTTCAGTAATCCTAACTCATAACTAGAGAGTACCAGTTCTAAAGATTTTTCGCCATGGTCATGGTGGGCACCACAAATTAAATCGATTCCTAATTTCTGCAAGTCCTGAATTGTAGATTCTGAATCTAAGTGTATTCTTACTTGAGAATACTTTAGAATTGGTTCATTCTGGGCATTACCCAAAGAAAGAGCAAATGCCCATATAATAGAAATAAATAAAACGTTTTGAGTCATTGCCTTCTAAATTTAATATATCTTAATTTCTCTAGAACCTTCAAGATTCAGATTGTCATACAATCAGGTGGGGTTACTCAAGATATGAGGAAATTTCAATTTAAGCCAAAGGATTACTTAAATTTTATTAAGTAATGTAGATTTACTATTAAACGTAAGTACATATTAGATGGATACTAAGCTAATATTAAATCTACTTCTAGATCATTACAGTATAGCTGGAAATACTATAACACAACTTGAAGGAGAAAAGGACTTAAATTATCTGGTCAATAGCGCCCAAGGGAAATTCATACTTAAGATTATGGATGTAGACTGCGATGTCCAATTGATAGATTTTCAATCCAAGGCGTTTAAATATATTCAAAACAGGAATCCAGGAATTGACTGTCCGGTAATTATATTGGACAAGAATAATAATGATTATAGTCTAGTTACCATAAATAATGAAAATCGAATTCTTTGGCTGCTAAAATTTTGCCCTGGTACCTTGCTAGCACATTTCACTCCTCGTAAAAAAGAAATCCATATCAGCTTTGGAAAATCTATTGCTGAACTCCACAGACTCCTAAATGGATTTACACATCCGTTTATGGATAGAAAGCAAGTTTGGAACTTGAGTGAAGCAAGTTTATCTAAAGCCTATTGCATACATATCAAGGGCGAAACCAGAGAAATTGCAATAGATGTTTTTAATTCGTTTGAAGAAGTCACTTCTAAAAAGCTTAAAGATCTTGACCATGGTGTAATTCATAATGATGCGAATGACTATAATGTTTTAGTAAATAAAGAAGGTGATATATATAGGGTCAATGGAATTTTCGATTTTGGAGACATGGCTTATCAGGCATATGTTTGTGACATTGCTATTGCATTAGCATATGCTATTCTTGGAAATGAAGACCCTATGCTCGTCTGTGCAGAATTTCTAAAAGGGTTCAATGCAGTCAGGGAGATTAAAGAAGACGAACTTGAACTGCTATTTGATCTTATAAAGCTTAGACTTGCTGTGAGTATAGCGATATCAAGCAAACGACAAATTGAAGATCCTACAAACACGTACATTACAATAAGTCAAGAACCTGCAAAGAGGGCATTAATCAAACTCCATGCAATTTCCAAAGACTTTGCTCTCTGCTATTTCAAGGAAACATGTAACTATCCCATTTTTAACGGGATAGAGACTATCTTTTCTCATCTCAAAAATGCTCCTCAGTCTGCATTCATTAAGGAAATAGAAACAGAATGTGTGCTTGACTTAAGCGTGGGCTCAAGCATGCTAGGTGCTCATCCTAAAAACCTAAGCACTGCTCAGCTAGACAAATGCATCCAATCACAAATGACCTTATCTGGTGCAAAAATGTCAATTGGTAGATATGCAGAAGCAAGGATGATATATCAAGGAAAGTTATTTGGTCCAAATGAATACCAAGCTAGCAAACGTAGAAAAATCCACATGGGACTGGACGTCTTTTGTGAAGCAGGTACTAAAGTTTACGCGCCTTATGATAGTATAGTCTTTAAGGTATGCTACAATTCTACTCCACTCGACTACGGACAACTTATAATTTTAAAACACATCTGTGACGATGGCACTCCATTTTACACGCTTTACGGACACCTTTCAAAAGACAGCAGTAAACTATCCAAAGAAGGACAAATTCTAAAAGCGGGTGATCACTTTGCAAATATTGGCCCTTTTGAAGAAAATGGGAATTGGCCTCCACACCTTCATCTTCAAATAATCACAAACTTGTTAAGTTTAAATGAGAATTTCCCAGGTGTAGTTTATAGTGAGCAAATCAATCTTTGGAAAAAACTTTGTCCTAACCCTGCGTTACTGATTGATAAAGACAATCCAAATAGATACAATGCAGAAGTACCATTGACAGAGATAATTGATCGCAGAAAAAAGCAATTAGGATTTAATCTTAGTCTATCTTATAATGAGCCTATCCACGCCGTGAATGGATTTAAACAATTCCTTTATGATAGCTTGGGTCAGGGCTATCTTGACATGTACAATAATGTACCGCATGTAGGACATAGTCATCCTAAGGTAGTAGAGGCAGTTCAAAAGCAAGTTGCATTGCTAAATACGAATACTAGATATCTACATGAAAATATTCTAAACTATAGTGAAAAACTATTAAGTAAATTCCCCGCTTCTTTGAGTGTATGCTATTTTGTAAACTCTGCAAGTGAGGCGAATGAACTTGCTTTACGATTAGCAAAAACACATACAGGTAGAAATGACATACTTGTAAATGAAAATGCGTATCACGGACACACCTCATCTTTGATTGATATAAGTCCATATAAGCACAGTGGTCCTGGAGGTGTGGGAACACCTAATTGGGTACATGTAGCAGATGCAGCTGATGATTATAGAGGGAAATATAGAAGACCTATCTCAAACTGTGGAGAATTGTATGCAGATGATTTGAAGACACTTATTTCAGAAAAAAAAATCGCTGCATATATTTCTGAGACTTATCAGAGCGTAGGAGGTCAACTTATTCCTCCTCCTAATTATGTAAAGCATTCCTATCAATATGTAAAAGAGAATGGAGGCATCAATATTGCGGATGAGGTGCAAACTGGATTTGGAAGATTAGGTGCGGCTTGGTGGGGTTTTCAGATTCAAGATGCTGTTCCTGATATCGTGGTCCTTGGAAAACCAATTGCGAATGGTATGCCTATGGGAGCGGTTGTGACTACACAAGAGATAGCAGAGAGTTTCAATAACGGTATGGAATTCTTCAGCACCTTTGGCGGCAACCCCGTATGTTGTGCAGCGGCTGAAGCTGTTTTAGATCTCATAGTAGATGAAGGATTACTTGAGAACGCACGCATTCTTGGTCAAGAATTAAAAATTAGACTAAATAAATTAGCCGAGAAACATTCTCTTATAGGTGATGTGAGGGCACAAGGATTTTTCTTAGGCATTGAATTAGTAAATAACAGAGAAACAAAAGAACCTGCTGCAATAGAAGCTAAATATGTAGTTAACCGTTTAAAGGAGAACTATATTCTAGCAGGTGTTGACGGACCATATCACAATGTCATTAAACTAAGGCCAACAATGATTACAACTCAGCAAGATATTGATTTTCTGATTTCTGTATTGGAATCAATTTTTAAAGAAACTCCTTTATCAAAATGAGCAATGTGCACATTTCTATTTCATAAACAAACCTCCACATTGAATACCGTCAAAGTTTAAACTCAGAGTAAGTTCATTGCTATTCAAGGTTCCATTACCTGAGACACTTAAACCATCTATTTGTTGTGACGGAATAGTAAGTTTACTGGCATCAATTTCTCCTATCATAATAAAGTTTGGGTTAGCAATATCTATGAGCTCTATATGCGCAGCAGAAACAGATGAGATAGCTATTTGAATAGATGTAGGAGATAATAATCCATCACATCCAAAGTTTGCCGAGTTCCACTGACCAAGAAATGCCGTTCTACTTTCAGTATCACAATTTACACCTTCGTATCCCATTTGGCAGTCACAAATACCTTCTATGCACACTCCATTGTTGTTACAAACAACATCATCACATGGGTTTCCACAAGCAAATAGCAGTACTATTGAGAGAAAAGTTACAAATGAGACTTTCATATTAATTTTACGTTTTAATCTACATTAAACTCAATTACAGCGTATTGTATTTTACAAATCAAGTAAAATAATCTATTAGACTTTGAATGAAAGAACTAAAGTAATCAGCTTTTCTACTTTTCCCTTCTTCCTTATAAACAAGATTATATTAAACCAATTGCCAGCGTTCATTTTCTAATTCTGCACAATAGCGATTCTTAATAAATTTATAATATTTTTCTATTGTTCTTAAGGTCTTCTAAATCTTCCGTTAAAGAACTGGTAAATGGAACCAATCCTATTGACTTGGATAGGATTGAAACATATCTTCAAATTAATCAAAATGCAATCACTATGAAGAATTTACTACTCTTAACAATCGGCCTGACATTACTAACCGCATGCGGACCAAGCAAATATATCACAAACGACTATAAAGAATATAGTCCTCAACACAGAAAAATTGCTGTTCTGCCATTTTCAAATCATTACACAGGAAGGATACCTGATAACATGACGGCAGAAGAGTTGCTTGCGCATCGCGTGGACGAGTCAATATTATTTCAAGCATCTTTGTACCATCAATTATTAGATGAATCTGGCATAGACGATGATCAAGTACAGATTTCTATACAAGATGTAGGAATCACAAATTCCAAACTAGAAAAAAATGGCATTAGCATTGAAGAATCATGGACATACGATCCTACTGAACTTGCATCCATTCTAGGGGTTGATGCATTAGTAAAGGTCAATATGTACAAGGATCAGATGCTAAGTAGAACGGAGTCCGCACTAGTAGATATCGCAAGTTCTGTTATCATTCCTAGAACAACTGGCAACATCATAGGACAACATCTTTTCAAGAGGTCCGCAAAGATAGAGCTGACTGCACGGTTAATTGACGGTACTGAAGGGATTGCTCTCTGGGCAATTGATAGGAAATGTAATCTAGATTGGAGAAAGGATCCAGATGATGCTGTACGAGAAATAAACAATACTATATCTAAAAAATTTCCATACAGGAAAAATTTATAACAAGAATTCATTGCACTAAATTTAAGGGGTATCTAGAAATAGATGCCTCTTCTTTTTTGGCTTAGAATCTTTGTAAATTAGCATTGTGATAAAAATAATTCAATTTTTCCTTTTGGGTGCTCTAATGTTAACTGCTTGCAAATCTGCTCCAATATATTTAGACACAAACAAACCAGTATGGAGATCCAACACTATTTTCAATTTCCCAGAAAAAGACAGCATCAAAATTATATCTTATAATATTAAATTTTCACTTGATGTTCCAAGCGCAATTCAGGAACTCCAAAATATAGACAATCTTAAAGATGCTGATATCATTCTACTGCAGGAAATGAATGAAGCAGGAACGATACTTATAGCCAAAACGCTAGGTTATAATTATACTTATTTCCCTATTGTTTATTATCCCAAGTATAAATATAACATTGGAAATTCCATTCTTTCCAAGTGGCCTATTGTCAGCGATGAAAAATTAATTTTCCCAAACAAATCAATAGGAAAAATATCGCGAAGAGCTGCTACTAGTGCAGTTATTGAAATAGGCTATAAGAGTGTACGTGTCGTCTCTGCGCATCTTGCTACTATAAGTTTACCTAAAAAACAAAAAATTGAACAAATAGATAGTCTAATCCGTTACAACCTAAGAGATACGATCAAATACCAAATAGTAGGTGGTGACTACAACACTCTTCTTGGAAATGAGGCGGATTACGTGATCAATAATTACAGAGAAAACAATTTCACCTGGGCTTCTGAAAAAGTGGGAGCAACTGGAGAATATTTTGGAGGGATATTAAAACCTTGGAATGACCACGTATTTACGAAAGGCTTTAAAGTATTAGGATCCGGAAAGGCGACAAATAATACTGCCAGTGATCACTACCCTCTTTGGATTGAACTTGTATTTGAGAAATACTAAACACAAGCCTTAATTTTCAACTTCAAATAAGAATAGGACGATGGCAAAATTCTATAATGAATTAACAACAGAATTAAAAGAGTTTATTCTCAAACAAAAACTATTCTTTGTAGGAACGGCTGCACAAAATGGCACCATCAATGTCTCTCCTAAAGGATTGGATTCTCTTCATATCCTAAATTCTAATAAACTAATATGGCTTAATCTGACAGGAAGCGGAAACGAAACTGCGGCACATCTTCGTCTATTGAACAGAATGACAATCATGTTCTGTGCCTTTGAGGGCAAGCCACTAATCTTAAGACTTTACGGAACTTCCAGAGCATACCACCCTAGAGATGAAGAATTTAAAAATTATGAAGGATACTTATCTAAATCACTTGGATCTAGACAAATTATTGAGATGACTATTGAGCGCGTACAAACTTCTTGTGGCTTTGGTGTTCCCATTATGGAATATAAAGAAGACAGAGACCTCCTAGCTAAATGGACTTTGAATAAGGGTAAAGAAAAAATACAAGAGTATTGGAAGGAAAAAAATCAGTTCAGTATAGATGGTTTTGATTCCGGGATAGTAGATATATAAGGCCAAATCAAAATAAAAACAAAATTTTAAGTCTAAGTGCAACGTTTTAGTGCAATCCCTCTAATATTAGCTTGAGAACGTTCTAGAAACCATTGTTTAATTGCTAATTTTTAAAAATCATAAAATATATGAAACTGTTTAATAGAATATTTATACCACTTTTTGCGCTTGTATTTATGTTTACAGCATGTCAAAAAGACAATATTGATGGCGGAGGGGTAATTACTCCACCGGACACTCCTGAAGTTGTAGAAACAAATCCACTTGTATCTCGTACTCTTCCAGTTGAAGAAGGGCTAGATCTAGGATGTTTTGTCATCACATTTCCATTTAGTATGGTAGATTCTAGTGGCATTGAGTATCCAATAAATGACATTACTGATCTTGAAGATTTAGAGACGAATGGCACATTCATAGTAGATTTTGTCTATCCACTAGATGTAAGTTTTCCAGATGGTGAAGTAAGCTCAGTAAGTAATGTTGAGGAACTAGTCGAATTATTTGCAGAATGCTTACCTGACGGTGGTTGGGAAGAAGGAGATTTTCCTGCGTACTTAATTAACTATGACAATTCATGTTACACGCTTCAATATCCATTAGATCTGACAGACACTGACGGTGAAACTGTCACGGTAAATAATGAGGCTGAATTTAATGGGGCTATAGCTGAGGAATTATACTTCTTTGTTTTCCCTATTACTCTAATTGATGAAGTAGGCGAAGAAGTAGTGACAGAAAATAATGATGAGATTTTTACTGCACTTTTTTCTTGTAATGAGTTTGATCCAGGAGATTCTATTATTTGGGACTGGGAAACTGGTTTTGACTATATAGGATGCTACATGATTGAATTCCCACTAGATGTAATACTTGAAGATGGAACTACTGTAACAGTGAATACACATGAAGAACTTTGCGAACTCATGCTAACTGGTTCTCTTGCAGGATATGCCTTCCCTCTTACACTTATAAACGTTGAAGGCGAAGAAGTCATAGTAAATAATGAAGAAGAATTTGAAGAAGCGATGGAAGAATGTTGGACGATTTCAATTGGAGGAGATGGTTTGTCAGCTCTATTTGCATTGTTAATTGGTAGCTCAGATTTGGATGAACCCGGAGATGCCTGCTTTACGATAAGCTTCCCAGTCACACTGGATTATGAAAACCAAGATGATATTGTCTTGAATTCTATAGAAGAAATGATCATGTTATTGGAGAATATCACTGATCCATTTTTTGAAGTAGTGTTCCCTATAACAGTTACGCTCAATGAAGATGGAAGTGAGGTCGTTCTAGAAAATTATGAAGAGTTATCTGAGCTTGTAGAAGAATGCTCTTAAGCAAAGGCTTTAGTTAGAAATGATTTCACAAGAAACAATAGATAGATGTAAACATAAGGAGCAACAAGCTTTTAAGGAGTGCTATGAAAAGTGCGCTCCTTATGTTTATACTATTGTTAAGTCCTACATATATGAAGTTGAATTTAGGAAAGATGCAATGCAAGAAATTTTTGCTCAAATTTTTCTCTCCTTGAACAAATACGATCCTGCCAAAGGAAAATTTAAATCATGGATCGCTCAAATTTCAATTTATCAATCCATTGCAATTCTCAGAAAAAGGAAAACATTAAATTTATTTGTTCCAATGGATCTTGAACATGAAAACATTGGAGAGACAGAAATTGATTTTAGTGCATTAAAGAAAGAAGATATTGAAAAATTACTTTTAAAAATGCCCACGGGGTACCGCACTATTTTCTTGCTTTCCGTCATTGACGACTACAAACACAAGGAGATTGCAGAAATGCTAGGAATTACAGCTGAAACATCAAGATCACAATTATCTAGAGCTATTCATTGGATAAAGAAAAAACAATTAGTCGACATTAAAAATTTTACCTATGGCTAAAAACGAACACTTAAAGCAAATTTTAAGAGATGAGGATAAACTCCCTGAGACTATGTCATGGGAGCAAATGAATGCTGGCATCTTATCTAGGGTAGATAGGGAAAATCAAATAGTTGACGAGAAAAAACGTTTTATATGGCACGTATTAATTTCTTCAATCCTATTAATATCATCTATCCTTCTTGTTCTATTTTTAGCAAACAAAAAATCAAAAAAGACGGCTATTACAGGTATTGAATTAGATAAAACACAAAATGAAACTCTTGTCGGAAAGAAGGAACTGGATTCAAACTTAAAGTATTCTGCTCCATTACAAACACTAAACCCAGAGACTGAGAACAATAATAATGTACAAAGTATTAGGGTACCGTCCTCTTTAGCAGATGCCACAAATAATACTTTTCCAGAGAAGAAAACGACATTAGAAGAGAAAAGCATCAATTCATCCGGTAGTACAATTCCTTCTGCTGTTAGTCATAATAGCAATTCAAACATTCAAACGAATTCTGAAACTGTTTTTGATGGCACGGTAAAACATTCTAGTATAGGCTCAAGAATTACAAAATCTACTGTTCAGGTGCCCTTAGCTCAATCCAATAAGTTTAAGCTTTTGATTGTGCGTATCCCTGAGATTCAAACAAAGCGATTACAAGATTTCCTATCTTCTAATATTTCTATTTCTGAAATACAGATACCACTTGTCAAACCTGAAAAAGAATCTATTCTAATAAACCCAAATCATTACACAATTGAGTTGAGTCTTGGAGCAAATTACTTTACTCCAAACTTCGGAGGAGATGAGCTAGGACAGGTTAAGACTTCTTTTAATAGAGGAAGAGTAGGATTTGCGGGACAACTCCTTTTAGCCTACGAGCTAAGTCCAAACTGGAGCATAAGTAGTGGCCTTTCTTATAAATCCTTAGAAAGTGTATTTGACTATTATAATGAAAAAGAAATCATTGAAAACAAAGATGTATTGACACTTATCGAAGTCAATACAATAAGTAAGGATTCTACTTACCATTTTTCAAATAAAAACGTGAGTGCTATATATTGGCAGCGTGTACTGAATTATAATAGCACAAAACTCTTCTCGCTACCAGTGCTTGCTAGAAGAAAATGGAATCTAAGTGAAAGCTTCCAATTTACTTCAGGTGCTGGAGTCCAATTTAATTTAAAGTCATCTAGTACTGGAAAAGCTATAATAAGTGACCAGGGAGAGCAAAGTACTTATGAAGTCATTGATTATCAAAACAACTTGTATAAGATTCAATCTAGTTTTAGTTTACTATTTAGCTCTGGCATTAATTACAAGTTAAATGACAGAAGCTATATGGGAATTGGGATACAGGGAAGCTATAGCTTGAATGACTGGAGTAAACATGCAGCGTATTCTTCTAAACCAATTGTTTTAGAATCCAAAATTCGATTTGGATATAGGTTCTAGTCTTACTGCTTCTTTCTGTTCATATAATATCCTAAAAAAATCAGGAGTAGGCTAGGTATACCTACCCAGAAAGCCTCACTCATTATCACCTGCATTCCCCACTCGGAAAAAAATCGTTCGATACTTAAGGGAGAAACTTTAATTATTTTCCAAGGTAAAAAATAACGTTGATCAAGAAGAGGCGCAAAAAAAGCAACTCCTCTTCCCCCAGTGGTCAATCCATCTAGAATACCATGCGATGCAGTTGCAATAAAATAATACAAGAAGACTACTTTCTTGTCCTTAGTAATATCTTTAGCATGAAATATCCCTATTAGTAACAAAGCCCAAATCGCAGCGAAAAAGAACGAGTGCGTGATCCCTCTATGGCCAAACATATGTTCATAAGGAATTCCAAAACGAAATGCAATTACATCTGCGTCTGGCATTACTGCAGACAGAATACCCAGAGTAATCACAGTTTTACTTATTAGGGCTTTAGGAAACACCTTCCCTATTGCGAAGGCGCTAAATGCATGTGCAAACGCTGAGGCCAAATTTTCAATTTAACTTAAAAGTATATAAATTAAACTAGTCAGAAATCTTTATCTCAATACCCTGACTGTGACTTGTATATTCTGGCGCATACATACATTGGATAGTTGTAAGCCCATTTGAAAAATCTCCTGCATGTTGTGCTCTTAATGGATACTCAAAAACATAGGATCCTTTGGGCAATCTGCTAAAAAAGAAATCCGTAGAAAGATCGCCCGTACTTTCATAATATCCTAAGCCATGACCCCATTTATAAGAACTCAACACATTGATTGGTTCTAACCCACTAGCTCTCATGTCCTTCATATGCACGTACTCCATAGTCCTATCAACTACAAGCTCTATTCTTACAACAATCTTATCTCCAATCTTCAACCCTCCATCAAGAGCTATAAGTTCTTCCCCTTTATCTCCATAGACCACTTTATACAATTGCTTCTTTAATTTCAATGGTGTTTCTTCAAACGATTCCACCTTATCCATTTCTTCAAAATACTGCCAGTACATACTACCCCATCCCACATGGTCATTATTATTCTTTACTTCTAACTCAGTTAACTCGGGAGTAATTTCAGTCTTACTCCAAGACTTTTTCACATATGCCGTTCCTGTCTCTTCTTTGTCAAAATTCAATGCTTTTCCAGAAATTGAAAATTCAGTTGCATCGTCTTCAGTTATCCATGAACTCATTCCCTTTTTTTCATTTTCAATAAGCAATGCGTATATAGCAGAAGAAGTAGCCTTCGTCGTTTTCCAGTTATTTGTGTGCTTACTTCTTAGTAACCACAACTTCATTTTGTCTATTTTCTCAGTTGGCTCTCCTAATTCCGACATGGTTTCTAGCAAAAGAGAATGACGCTCAATAGGCAACTCGTACCAGTTATATCCATTCCCTTCATTCCAATACAAGCCTAACTCTTCATGCTCAAACGCACGCTCCAATAGTGACTTTTTAAGTTCATTTGCTTTGTCTGTATCACCGAATCTATGCAGAGCAAGTGTCAACATAGCAGTATGATAGATACCTCTATTGATTGCATTGCGCTTAGCTTGATTCAGATAGTAGTCAAAAGACGTTTTAGTCCCACCTTGATGTTCTATGTCCTTAAAGAAACTTCTGACATACAGATAGTGTGCAGCTAGGTAACTAAGATTATCTGCACTAGAACTGAGATTTGAAATACGCTGATATTCTTTTTCCAATTCTTTGTCAATGTAACTGATTCCTTGATTTACAATCTGCAATAGGTTTGGATCTTCATCCAAAGCAACAACATTCAATTTCACCAAATGCCCTATTGTTTCCAGAACATTTTGAGTTATATATCTGTCTGCTCTTCCTCCAGTGAACCAAGGGAAGCCACCATTATAAAGTTGTCTATCCCTTATCGTTTGAATTGCTTTCTTTTTTTCACTAGCCATTTTATTCAGGTCAAATAAAAGTGCAATATTTTTTTTCTGTTCAGTTTCAGATTTTGCAGCTAAGACCCAAGGTGTTTCTTTAAGCAATGCTGACTTAAGCTCTTGATTTTTCTCTAGGTTGCTTATTAATGCATCACTATCTTCTCTTTTCCATTGGTCAAACACTGATTTTATTCTAGGATGTGCATTTGATATATGACTTGCAAGTGTATTCGCATAATATCTATTCATCACTTGTTCAGTACATTTATAAGGGTACTTCATCAGGTACGGCAAAGCCTGTACTGCATACCATGCAGGATTTGAGGTGTACTCCAAAGCAAAATTTTCGTGTACTAGAGTAGTAGAATTACTATTCGCCATTTTCTCAAAACGTACTTTCTTAGTACTATTGGGATTGACTGTAAACGGGAGAGTTTCTGTTACTAGAACTCTATCTGTAAGAATAGGAATCGTGTTTTCCTCACCATCTGTGTGCTTTCCTGCTTGAGCAATGACTTTATAATTTAAGGCATCAAGTTCTCTATTTGGTATATTGAGATTCCACTTAACCACTCCAGAACCTCCTTTAGAAATTTGAATCGTCTGGGTTTTATTTTGTAATGCTAATTTTGAATCCACTTTCTCCATGGAAACTGCATCAAAAAGATCAAGTTGGACATCCACACTCAGGTCTTTGTCACTTATGTTTGAAACTTTGGCGCTAAATGTAATTTTGTCATTATCTCTAAAAAATCTTGGTGGATTTGGAAAGACCATAATGTCTTTTTGCGTGACAATTTCTTGTTTAGCAAATCCATATCTTAAATCTTTATCGTGCGCAAAGGCAAACAAATTCCAACTCGTTAAAGCCTCATTCATCTTATAAGAAAAAATGACATTGCCTTGCTCGTCTGTTTTGAGTTCTGGGAAAAAGAAAACTGTTTCATTCAAATTAGATCTAACAGGAATGTCTTTTAGTTCTTTTACAACTGAACCGCCACCTCCGTCTCCCACTCTTACACCATCTATGTAGTAATCTGTTGCCCCAGCTCTTGAACCTCTGATGCTAATATTATCATCACTATCATTAGAAATTCCAGCAGAAGTTGCGGCGATTGCGCCTATATCCTTTGTGGGTAAACTCTGATCCATCATGGGTGCTGCGGCAGACTTTTCCATTCTCCTTTCGCCCATCATAGCACTCCCTTCTTGAACTTCAGAATTAAACCATTGCTGTCCTAAGCCTCTAATCGTAAACTGTATCAGTTCAAAATAATTGAGATTTGGCAGGACCCTATTTTTTCCCTTATATTCAAATTTATTGTAGTTCCTATTTCTAAAATAAAACTGCTGGTTCTGTGCTTGATGGAAAAACACTGCATTTTCATTCATTCTACTATAATATTCAGGATACAATCTTTTCTCCCAACTATGACTTACAAATTGATCTAATGAGGCGTCATACATCCCTGCTAAAAGTTCTGCAGCAACTTTATCCTTTTTATCTCCTTTAATTTTAATTTGAATTTCCTCTTCTGCACCTGGCAGCACTTTATTACGAATGCTTGTGAAGCTTATTTCCAAGTCTTTATTTTTCCAAGGAACATTTACTTTTTGGTTCTGCGAATAGTATCTGTTGTTCTTTATAAAAGCATAATGAATTAAAAAGCCTCCTCTATCCTCGTCTTCCACCGAGCAAGTAATTTCTGATGATTTATCAAGCTTAATCCATTTTGAATCTACTTTCGTATTTCTCTTTTCAATTTTATAAAAAACATTCAAAACATCTTCAGATGTTGCTAATTTTAAAGAATACTTCTCTCCAGGTTGTAGTTCCTTTTTAGATTCTTTTGAGTAAATAATTTTGCTTCTTGGGTATCTATCATTTTTTTCATCGTAAATATTAAATGTCGCTACTTTTTCTATTTCTTCCCCATTTTTATCTATTACTGTAGCTTTAACTATATAACTTCCAGATTCTTTAATCTGATCAAGCTCAATTACTTTATCTTTTGCAGTATCAAAACTTATTTTTCCAATCTCATTTAATTTTTCCCAATTGTAAGCATTCTTTTTTTCTGTAAATCTGTAGTCAGGAAATTGGGATTCGAATTCTCTTTTTGACAATAAGACAGTATCTGGAAAACTCCAATACCTTTGCTTATAGAATCTAGGGTCGTCTTCTTGTTTATATAATGTGAGGTTTCCTTTGGATGCTTGTAATGCACCGTTATGATCTTTAACTGCAATAGAGAGAGATTTTTTATCTCTGCGTTCTATCTCTTGAGAAATATCTAGGTGAATCTGTCTGCTCAATGTTCCTATTATAACAGTTTTGCTTTTGGACTGTGTTTCTCCGTTGATATCAGTTATATCAACAACTACCCTGTAATGATATACTGGTTTGTTTTCTGATGAGATAGATGCATCTGGAATTGCTTTAAATTCAATCTGCACTTTGCCATCAGCGTCCGTTTCTAGGTTACCGTTTATTATTTCCATTTCACTTTGGCCTGAGATGGGTCTTCGCCAATAATAGTAAGGGAAATGTGCTTGTCTGTATACTCTATAAAAGACCTGAGCTCCATCTAAGTTAGTACCAGCAAATGTTTTTGCTATTGCATTAATTTTTACATCATCATTTAATTGATACACTGTACTAAGGGTATCAATTTCTACATAAAACTTTGGTCTCTTGTATTCCTCAACTCTAAAACTATGCACCTGTCTCCCATTCACTGAAAGTTTCATATTTCCTTTTAGCACTCCTTCTGGCAGCACAAATGTGCCAGCGCAAGCTCCAAAAGCATTTGTAGTTAATTTCTGTTTTGATACTTCTTGGTAGTTAGCATCTTTTAAAGTTATTTCAAGATTTCTATTTGGGCTAATCTTAGGAATTGACCTTGCATCTCTATCTAAAGAAAGAACTTTGTAGTGTAGTGTTTGCCCAGGTCTATAAATAGACCGATCCGTGAACACGATATCTTCTGTTCTTGCTCTAGAATTATTATTCCAATGGGTATAAATTTGATGATTGAAAAAATTTGAGTCTTCCCCATGAGTAATATGTAATAGCTGTCTGTGATCTCTCCCTCCTTTCAAGTTTGCTATTCCTTCATCATTGGTCGTGACACTTCTATCCAATTGTACCACATTCCTTCTTTCATTCCTATTGTAAAACGAATCATATATATCGAGTTTAGCAGCTTTCAAAGGCGCGCCGGTAATTCTGTCCATTACTCTTATTTCTGCACCACTATTTGACGGGCTAAATGCGTATCCAATATTTGTGGATTGAAAGAATGCAAAATACACAGCTGATTCTTTTGCATCAAAATCATTATTACTAGCACTTATCAAAACATAATTCCCATTTGGGAGACCTTCCATTGCGAATTCTGCGGTCTGTAATCTATATGATCCATCAAGTGGTAGGTCTACGGACCAATCCCGAATGCTTTTTAAGTTTAATAGTTTTTTACGCGCCTCCCTTTGATTATCATCTACAAAATTCTTTACTTCTTCATCGCTAAGACGCAAGAGCTTAAGAAATAATTTATTTACGTTTTTGTAGTGAACTTGTGCAAGTATAGGTGCATCTATTGGGGTAATTCTCTCTATATGTAGACGCGTTGTTTTTTTGTATAAGTTGTTATATATATGTGTTACTGATCTTGCCCCTTCAGTTTTCGGAAAATCTTGGATAATCTGATCAGCATATTCTTTTGATTTAATGAAGTACTCATGATATCCCTGGCCTCTCATTTGTGCGCCTTTGTTATAATAGTACTGAGATAGATGGTACAATAGCATACTGTATTGTGGTTGCCCTTCATAATCCAGTGTCATTTGGTTTAGCTGCTTGAGATACAGACTATCTTTATCTCCATGAATAATGTGGCTGTAGACATAAGTGAGTCTTTGCAGATCTGTTTCAAACAATGCTGTCTTGCGTCCTTTAGCTTTATTCCATCCAAGGATTTTCTGGAAGAGTTTCAAGTTTAGATAGACAGAAGAATTCGTATCTCTTGTTTCAAAATTTAGTGTATTGAACTCATCTACATTTCCTAATGCTTCAGGTTCTTTTAATGAAAATACATACGATGGCTGGACTTCCATATTTCCTATTGCGTTTATTGTCACAATAGCTTCATCTACTAAAAGGTCATACAGGCTTGGTTTAAACACTACTGCCTCATTGCTATAGTTTTGCACTAGTTCTTTGTACTCTTCTAATGGATAGTCCGTGCTTTCTGGATTCTCAATTGAAGCATGTACAAGACTACGTATTCTATGTGTAAAAACATTTGTTGACCAATTCTCTGGTTCTTTGTCATCATCTAACTGTAGTGTCGTTCTTTGCTGAATCTTGTGCAGATTAGAAAGCAAATAATTGTGATATACTCTTGCTGTTACTGTCTGTAAAACTTGTTTTGATGGTGCTTTTGTTCGTTCTATTTCAGATTCCAATAGACGTACTACTCTTGCAAACCCATCCTCATGGAGTGCTAGTTCAAATTTAGCTTTGTAAATAGTAGATTTTGTGATCTGCAATTGGTTGTTCTCCCTAAGAGCCATTTCATAAATCTCCTCTACTTTTTCCCGGGCCGACTTTGGTAATTTTTCTTTTTCAAATTTTGCTACTTCTTTCCAGGCTTTTTCAAAATCATAGACGGGATTTTGCTCAAAACTCATAAGACTAAATAAGGCCAAACTCATTGCAATTGTTGTTATTAATAGCTTCATATGCATAGGTATATATCTTTCTTTCTAGACGAAAGAAAGAACTCGATTACATAACGTTAATATCGCTTTATTAATTCATAAGTGAGCTAATGTATTTTTAGACAATTCTATCAGCTTGTTTGTAGTTAGTCTGTGTGTTTTGCATATTTTATTTGTGTATTCTGCATATTATATCTGTGTATTCTGCATATTATGTTTGTGTATTCTGCATATATTTTATGTGTAATCTGCATATTTATTTTGTGTAATCTGCATATTTTATTTGTGTGAATTGCATATTTAATCTGTGTAATCTGCATATTTTTTTTGTGTATTCTGCATATTTTACTTGTGTAAAGTACATATTATTGCTAGATTTGCCCTGATAATCAGTATTTTATGGAAAATAGAAGTATTGTTGAATCAATTCGAGAGAATTTGGGCAAATATCCCATTATTGCCTTAACGGGGCCACGTCAGTCTGGTAAAACGACGTTCTTGCGAACAGCTTTCAGTAAATATACCTATGTAAACCTTGAAGACCCAGATTTAAGAACATATGCTAAAACGGACCCACGCGGATTTCTGAATGAATATGATGCGCATATAATTTTTGATGAAGTACAACGTGTACCTAAATTGTTCTCCTACCTCCAAACGATTGTGGATGATAGAAAAATAATGGGCCAATTTATTCTCTCTGGTTCTCAAAATTTTAATCTCATGGAGAGCATAACACAGACCTTAGCGGGAAGGGTTGCCGTGTTTAAACTATTTCCATTTGATCTTAGAGAAATGAAAAAAGCAAAATGGTTAGGTAAAGATCTGGGAGAAGTAATAAGTAAAGGATTTTACCCAGCGGTCCATGAGAGAAAAATAGACCCAGATAGATATTATGCAGATTACATTAAAACCTATGTAAACAGGGATGTGAGTCAACTCATTAATATTCAAAATGATCGTCTATTTAGTTCATTCATAAGACTATGCGCCGCTCGAGCGGGGCAGCTAATCAACTTCAATGATATAGCAAGGGACACTGGTGTTAGTCATAACACCGCTAGAAATTGGTTGTCTATATTAGAAACGAGTTACATTGTTCATATCCTGAAGCCACACTTCAATAATTACAATAAGCGATTAATTAAAAGTCCTAAAATATATTTCTATGATACGGGCTTGCTGTGTCACTTGTTAAACATAAGAAAAGGAAACCTAGGACCAAAGCATCCCTTGTGGGGAAACATATTTGAAAACTTCATTATCATGGAACTTGAAAAACAAAATGCGCATTTGGATCAGATGCGTGAATATTATTTTTGGAGAGATTCTCATGGCCATGAAATAGATCTCCTTTATCATGAAAACAATTTATTGAACATATTTGAAATTAAATCGAGTACTACTATCCAATCCAGAATGCTCAAAGGCTTGGACTATTTTGAAAAGATAGTGCCTGACAGTTCGCAGATATGCAAGACTTTGGTTTATGGTGGTCAGAAAAGCCAGAAGAGAACGGAACACACAATACAGGCTTGGATAGATTTCGCAAAATAATCTAAATCTCTACAGGGGAATGTTCCCATGTTTTTTCTTTGGTATACTTGCTACTTTATTCTCCAGCATTGCAAACGCTTTGATTAATTTTCTTCTTGCATATTTTGGTTCTATGACTTCATCTACAAATCCTCTTTCAGTTGCACTATACGGATTTGCAAATAAGCGTGCATACTCCTCTTCTTTTTCTTTCAGTTTTGCAACTGGATCATCTGCCTCCTTTATATCTCTTCTGAAAATAATCTCACTTGCTCCCTTTGCTCCCATGACTGCAATTTCTGCTGAGGGAAATGCAAAATTCATATCCGCACCTATGTGCTTACTGTTCATTACATCGTAAGCACCTCCATATGCCTTTCTAGTAATAAGAGAAATCCTAGGTACAGTTGCTTCACTTAAAGCATAAAGTAATTTAGCTCCATTCACGATGATGCCGTTCCATTCCTGATCAGTTCCTGGTAGAAATCCTGGGACATCTACAAGAACAAGGAGTGGAATATTAAAACAATCGCAGAAGCGCACAAAACGTGCAGCCTTCTTAGAACTATTTACATCTAAGCATCCTGCTAAACTTAAGGGCTGATTAGCCACAACGCCAATTGATCTTCCAGCTAACCTACAAAAACCAACTACAATATTTTCCGCGTAGTCTTTGTGTATTTCTAAAAAGCTTTCTTTATCTGCGATGCCATCAACGATGTCTCGTATATCGTATGGTTGGTTGCTGGACTCTGGTACTATATTATTTAATTCTTCTCTGATCTCATCCCCCAAGGTATAATCTAAATGTGGGACTCTTTCTTCACAATTCTGTGGCATATAGCTCAGGAGCCTCTTTATCTTGTCCATACAGGCTGTATCATTAGCTGCGGTCAAGTGTGTAACACCTGATTTTGTAGAATGCGCACTTGCTCCACCTAGTTCTTCAGAACTTACATCTTCATTTGTCACAGTCTTTACAACATTGGGTCCAGTAACGAACATATAGCTCGTTCCTTCCACCATAATTGTGAAATCCGTAATTGCAGGAGAGTACACTGCACCTCCGGCACAGGGGCCCATGATGGCAGAAATCTGAGGGATTACTCCTGATGCCATTACATTTTTGTAAAAGATATCAGCATACCCACCTAAGGATCTTACCCCTTCTTGGATACGTGCTCCTCCGCTATCATTGAGCCCTATGAGTGGAGCTCCGTTCTGCATAGCAAGGTCCATTACTTTACATATTTTTTCTGCGTGTGTTTCTGAAAGGCTTCCTCCAAAGACAGTAAAGTCCTGCGCAAATACATAGATTAACCTACCATCCACAGTGCCATATCCTGTTACTACGCCATCTCCATAAAAGACTTGCTTATCCATACCGAAATCTTTTGTTCGATGTGTTACTAGCATTCCAATCTCTTCAAACGAAGCTTCATCCAAGAGATAATGTACACGTTCTCTTGCTGTCAACTTACCCTTAGCATGTTGTTTGTCTATTCTTTCCTGCCCACCACCAAGTTTAGCGAGTTCTATTTTCTTATTTAGGTCTTCAAGTTTTTCTTTCATGACGAATGTCTATTTTGATTTGACCAGTGTGAATGTTTTGAGTTAGGGACTCTGAGTTTTGCAGTTTCTCTTTCCCATAAAATTTTAGTGAAGGCCGCTGCTACCCTTCCTTCTTCTGTTTCCTTCTTCTCAATTTCTTCTTTAGTAAAATATTTTTTAACAAAATGCGTATCGTAGTCTCCAGTTATAAATGCTTCTGAGTTCATGACAAAATCTCCAAATCCTAGGGTCGTTTTAATACCTACTATATTGTAGGAACGAATAGCCTTTCTCATTTTCTGAATAGCTAATTCTCTCGTAGGTGCGTGTACGATTAGTTTTGCAATCATAGGATCATAGTAAATAGGAATTTGCATTCCTTGTGTAAAACTATCGTCAACTCGGACACCATCCCCTTTTGGTGTTTCATAGATGAGCATTTCTCCTATACTGGGTAAGAAATTATTTTCTGGATCTTCAGCATATACTCTGAGTTCTAAAGCATGGCCATTGATTTTTAAATCTGATTGTGCGATTGTAAGTTTTTCTCCTCTTGCGACTTTAATTTGCTGTTCAACTAGATCTACTCCACTTATCATTTCCGTTACTGGGTGTTCAACTTGCAAACGTGTATTCATTTCAAGGAAGTAAAAGTTTTTGTTTTCATCCAATAAAAACTCTACTGTTCCCACTCCTTCATAATTACAAGATTTTGCAACCTTAATTGCAGCATCTCCCATTTTTTCTCTCAATGTTGCATCCATAACTGTTGAGGGCGCTTCTTCCACTACTTTTTGGTGTCTTCTCTGCACACTACATTCTCTTTCAAATAAATGGATGGCGTTTCCATGTGCATCGCATAAGACCTGTATCTCAATATGTCTAGGTGAACTTACATACTTCTCAATAAAGACAGAACCATCACCAAAGGCAGATTCAGCCTCACTAATAGCTCTTTCCATTTGTGAAACAAATTCATCCTCTGACTCTACGATCCTCATTCCTTTTCCTCCTCCACCAGCGGAAGCTTTAATGAGAATAGGATAAGTAATTGTAGCAGCAATCTTTTTTGCTTCAGGGATATCCGTTATTGCCTGTTCTGTGCCGGGTACCATGGGAATGTTATAATTTTTTACGGCTTCTTTAGCGTCTAATTTAGATCCCATTATCCGTATAGAATGTGGGCTGGGTCCAATAAATTTTATTCCAGCTTTCGTAACATTTTCTGCGAATACTGCATTTTCGCTTAAAAAACCATACCCGGGGTGAATACCATCACAGTTATTTTCTTTTGCGATCTGAATTATCTTATCGCCATTAAGATAGGATTCTGATGAAGGCGGTGGACCAATTAAAAATGCATGATCAGCATAAGAAACAAAAGGACTATTCTGATCTGCTTCTGAATACACAGCAACACTTTCAACGCCCATCTTTTTCAAGCTTCGCATTATCCGTAAAGCTATCTCTCCTCTATTTGCGATAAGTACTTTTTTCATTATTCAAATTCTATCAGCACTGCATTCTTTTCTACGCTTGCAGTTTTAATTACATGAATCGATTTTATCTTTCCTTCCTTAGGAGACTTTATAATATTCTCCATCTTCATTGCTTCCAAAATCATGAGAGGTTCATCCTTTTCTACGTCTTGACCTTTTTCTACTAAGATATCAAATACCAGTCCTGGCATAGGAGCCTTAACTTCATTGACTTCTGCCGTTGACATATCTGCGAAGCCCATTCCATCAATCATTTGATCAAATGGAGTTTGGATGTCAACTGTGTACAACTTTCCATCTATTTTACATGATAAGTGCTTAGCATTTAGATCCAAATCTACCTGATCCACATCGTAAGTTTTTCCGTCTATCATCAAGATATATCCTTGCTGAATATTACCTGTGAGTTGAATATCAAGACC
>CALCMJ010000139.1 GCA_937967615.1 uncultured Saprospiraceae bacterium | reverse complement strand
GTTCCTAAGGTATCTGTAAATATTTGCTCCGCCTTTTTTGCATAATAAATCGATGAATCAATCTCGCTTAAATTCCACCACTGTTTGTAAAGACGTCTATAGCTAAGTCCCTGTAGGTAAAGATTCTGCTTATTGAAAGTATTTTGAAGTTGTATAGATTTATTTGAGTATACAACTGCGGAATCATTTTGAAGGTCTTTTTCAAAATATGTTGCCTTGGTAGCATATTTTTTGGCCAAAATAGTACTATACTCAATGCTCTTGCGATCATCAATAGAACTAAGTATCCGATTGTATAATTTTAAGCCTTCCTCTAGCGATGTAATTGTAGAATAAGAATCATAATGATAATAAATAGAATCTGCTCTTTGGCTAAATTGATCTATTTCAAAAGATAGGTCCTGAGTAGAAGCTTTGCTAAAACAACAAAACATAAAAAGGGAAGCAAGTTGTATAATTCTCATATCTTATAAATAGAGTAAACTATGAAATTCCATTTACGATAACGAATTAAAGATGTTATTATTCACATTGAACCACTTAGTATGTTTATAAATTAAGTTATCTTATATCTGTTGGTGATGGAGAGGTATTTGAAAACTGCCCAATAGGTTTTCTTCTTGATTTTGCGTGGGGTGGTTACATCATGGACTCAACTACTGCGTATGATAGTCCTAGCGTAAATAATGGCATCTCTCAAGAGCGTTTTAGATGGGATGCAAAGGATATGAATTTTTCAATTCTTCAGATTCAGATAAATCGCAGTTGCCATGAAACCTTTTACGAATTAGTAAGTCCTGATTGTAATTAAACTAAAAAATTTGATATGAAACATTTATTGTTCTTAATTCTTCTGATCTGTACACTGGATGCATGTCAAAGTAAACCAGAAAATTCGTCTGTTTTTGAAACTTTATCAATTTCAAAATCAATTTTCAATGGAGAGCCTATTATAGGAGATTTTAATGACTTCAGCGCACTAAAAAGCGGCAATTTCTCACTCAAGGATAGTTGTATTAGGATTGGAATACCATTCAAACAAGGCACTTGGCTTCTTGATTGCTTAACTCCAACAACAAACGATAATACTTCATATGCAAGATACAAGAACATTGTGATCTTAAATGATATTAAATTTGAAGAAGATCAATTTGAAATAATCTTTCCGGAATTGGTTCTGAACAATAAAACTACTATCGAAAGTCTTAAAGAGATTTTTCCAATTTCTTATAAAACTTTAAATAAAGGTGCAAATACTGCTAAGCTTAATGATGAAGAATGGATGTATTTTGTAGACGATTTGCCAAGTACAAATAGACCAGCAAGCAATCAAATTGAACTAAGGTTTAAGGATAATAAATTAATTAGGTTTTATTACTATTGGAAGCCTGAAATGACAGACGATCAATTAACTGAGTATAAGCGAATTTCAGCAAGTTTAAGAAACGAAAAATAGGACTCTAATGAAATGTTAGAGGCTCTTAAAACATAATTGTCTTTATGAAAATTTCTAGCTTTTTTAAGAATAATTCAAATAACGCTAAATATGTTATAAATCAATTTACATGTGAATATGGTGATATTATTTGTGATGGTGGAAGGGAAGGAAATATATCTGACTCTGTAATGTTTAAGATCTTTGGACAAGATGGCGGAAATATAATGGTTTATTTTTCTCAATCAACCGGGGAGCTTCTTTCAGTTTCATTCAATTCCTTTAGAAATATTAACTTCGTTAAGAATTCAAATCTCTCAATATCAGAAACAACTCCACTTGGTTTGTCTGTTGAAATTCCTGAGCAAAAGCGTGATTTAAATTCTCTAAATGCGATAGAAATCAAATCAGAAATTGAATTTATTTTTAATGGTATTGATACATTTGCAATATTATTTGGAGAATATAATTTGACAGGAAAATTAAATAAGAAGGTTGGTTTTTGTCTTGACTCACAAATGCATCTAAGCGGTTTTTTTGTGTCTGATAAATTGCAATATAAAAATTTAATGCAAAAATTAATCCGTAAAAATGATCCAAGCTTAATGAAATTAATGGAAATTATGGGTGATTAATTACAAACAGTTAAATCACATTAGCGATTAAAGAAAGTGACCATGATTGCATGGAAACATTTTCACAATCTTATGCTCATAAACCAACCGAAGAACTAGTGTCTCCAATAACCAAATGTCGATCTACAATATCTCCTTCGTACCCGAAAAGAACTTGATAGTAAGTTCTGCTGTTTAATTTAAATTGGGTCTCATCATCTAATTTTTTGCTTAACAATCGAAAAGGAACATAAATTAAGTTGGTATACTTCTGTGATAGGATTTTCCATGCTTCATCAAAATACTCTTTGAAAATATTTTCATTGTAGCAAATCAATGCTGGAGGATAAGAGACTTTGTTTGAGTCACTAATTCTATAAATAGTTGATTTTACATAGAATGTCACCAAGTCGCTAATCAGGCTCTTTTGTATATAAAAATGATCATGAAATATGACATCATTAGTATTAGAAGATAAATTTACCAAGCCAGTTAAACATGGATTTGATTCCGTTGTGTCATTCAAAATGCTTTTATCGAATAACGTTGCATTTTTTGAGAACAATTCCCACTCGATAAATGCTGAACTGGTTTTCTTATTTTGAATAAGATCAAAATACTCGACTTCTTTACTAGCTATTGCAGTTACTGTGTCTTTAATAAATGGGAATAGTTTCATATTGTTTAACATTTACAAGGCATTGCTAGACAAATGCCCAAATTAGCTAAGGGCCTTGCTGTTCCGATACTCCCTAAGCATGGACCATTTGAGACATAAACAGCTGTCATAATTTTTTCAAGTTCTAGAATAAAATGGTCTTTAAAGAATTGTCTTGCTTCATTTTGAGTCATTTGTGCTTCTCCATCAATAAAATGGCGATCATAATTTTCATTGGCTACAGCCAATCTAGCGTTATCATACGCTAAAGCGGTTAATTGTTTTCTTGTTTGTGAACCTAATGGCTCCAAAGTCACATCTGTAATATCTCAAATGCACCAGTTGTAATGAATAAATCTTGCATCTCGTAGCAATTATAAATCCATTCTATTCCACTCAAAGAATTGTCCATAATTAAGGTAGCTAATTTTATACAATTAAGATTTATCGTATCACCTTCTCCTAATTCATAATAGTCATAATTAGAATTAGTAAAACCCTTGTTAACCCACTATATCGACTCAATTTCTAATATTGAAATATCAAAACCTAAAATGCATGGACATACTTGTCCCCACTTTGAAATAACCTTTCAATTGTGCCCTACAGAACCAATCCCGCTCGAGTTACAATCCTTCCTACAGATAATAAGAACACTAAAATTAGAGCGCAAATTAATCTGCAAACTTTTCCGAGATCCTTTGAAGCCCTCACTATTGAGGCATAAACGACGCCCATAATGACGCCACAAAAACAAAAAAGCCCTGTAAATCAATGACTTACAAGGCTTATAGTAGCGGAGGCAGGACTTGAACCTACGACCTTCGGGTTATGAGCCCGACGAGCTACCAACTGCTCCACTCCGCGATATATCTTTCCGCTATCGTCTTAGCGGGCTGCAAATATATAACTTTTAAGGTAATAAGGAAGTTCCATGAGTATTCAATAATTCTATGTTTATGGTAACCTTTTCCTATTCTAAGAGATTAAGAGGTATTGGTTTATTGATTTTAATACTCCAATCAAGAACCAATGCCAATAAATGCAGGTCTGGATGGTCAAAGGATCATCCAGATGCATTTTATTATTACTTATAGATAAAACTCCCAGTTGCAATCCCTAGCTGGACAAACCAATTTTTATCCTCCACATAAATATTATAATCATCCGAGCCCTGATACCCTGCTTGTAAATACCAGGCAGTGAAGTTAGACAGTGGAAACTTGAAGAAATAGGTCATGGAGCTAGAAATATCAGAGAAAAAATTATGCTGTGGCAATAGGTCCGTATCCAGGGGTCTGTATTCCAAATGAAATTTAAATCTTCCATATTCTTCACATTCTACAATAGGATCTTCGCTAGGTTTTAGAAAAACGATGCTGTAGTTCAGAGCTAACTTTAGACGAGAGAAATATCCCTCGAGATTAGGATCAAAGCCATTTGTGTGGAACTCTGAATCTAGATTGAAATTATGCCAATGGCCATTCTCTCCCTGCAGGTGTTCAAAATAATAGTTGTAGCCAAAATTTACATAATTCGTCCCAAAGCTGCCGTTATATACATTAAGCGCATGTCCTTCATTTATATATTGAAATTCAGGGAGCAAGCTCGCTTCTGAAGCAAGTGTAGGGCCGTCTTGTCCATTGGAAAAGTGATAGTATCCTAGATAGAAATTATGAAACTTCTTAACACCCGTAGAAAGTATTTTTTCTTTGTTATTTCCTATTAAGAAAAACAATTTACCTCCCCCATTGAAAGAGGGTGTGCGGACAGGTCCACTAAATTGCGGAATAATCCTGATGTCAAAATTGGAGCTGAGCTCTATCATATACTTTTCTGGAATCTTATTGCTTTTAAAAGAATATTCGCCATCTCCTGTTTTTATAAACTCAAAATCATTTTCCAGCATATAATAATGCCCTCTCAATTTGGCATCAAGAATAAAACTTGAATCTGGATTTTCAACATTGGAATAATTATAATAATTGAGCGGAATCCTTACTTTATCGGTGATAATTCCTCCAGTGATGGTACCTTCTTGCGAGAATGTTCTCACTAGAAACTTGGGAGTAAACTTTGTGGGTTTAATTACTGTTTCTTGTGTCTTAGCTGAGTTTAGAACTAGAACAATAAGTAATATGCTAGAAAGTATATTCTTAAAAATAACCATGGAAGTAGTTTTGATCTAATATACAAAAGACAACGCAAACTAAAACAAGCTTATCTGACCATCTTCCTCTTCCTCACTTTGCAACTTACTCGCCGTAAGTCCTATAAGACGCAGGGCATCAAAGTCATTAAAGGCTTGCTCCAGAAGCTGGTAAGCAATTTCTCTGATTTTGTCTTTTTGCATGATATAGTAATCTTCAGAACGCGACCTTGTTATCGTTTTAAAATCCTTGTTCTTTAGCTTAAGAGTAATCGTACGTCCAAAATTATCTGCTTTAAGTAAGCGTGCATAAAACCCTTCAATGATCTTATCAAGCACTTCAATAATTTCATGATGTTCTTCTAAATCATTCTCCAATGTCTGTTCTATTCCTAAAGATTTTCTTACTCGTTCAGCTTTTACCGGCCTGTTATCTATTCCTCTTACGATATCATAAAAGAAGCTCCCAGTTTTACCAAATTTCTGGGCTAAGTCTAGCTTTGAATACTTTTTAAGGTCTGCCCCCGTGTGTATCCCCATCGCTTCCATCTTGCGCTCAGTTACCTTCCCCACTCCAAAGAATTTCTTTACTTCCAGTTGTTCCAAAAACACAATCGCCTGCGAGGGCTTAATGACCGTAAGACCGTCAGGCTTATTCATATCCGAGGCGATCTTTGCGATGAACTTGCAATATGATACACCTGCAGAACAGCTAAGCTGGGTTTCATTTTTAATATCGTTCTTTATGCGCATTGCAAGATCAGTTGCAATAGGTTCGTTTACCTTATTCTCCGTAACATCCAAAAAAGCCTCATCAAAAGAAAGGGGCTCAATAAGATCAGTATATCTTGCAAATATTTCTCTAATCTTTATTGATACTTCTTTATATACTTCAAAGCGCGGGGGAACAAAGATTATTTGAGGACAGAGTTCTCTTACCTTATAACCAGGCATCGCAGAACCTACTCCAAATTTTCTTGCTTCATAACTGGCCGTAGTTGTGACACCACGTTTACCACCACCGCCTACCGCAATGGGTTTACCTCTGAGATCAGGATTGTCTCTTTGCTCCACAGAAGCAAAGAAGGCGTCCATGTCTATATGAATGATTTTTCTATTTTCTATTTGCAGATTTCTCATAATTCTAACAAAATATTTTATTCTGCATAACGTATATAAAGCGGGCCAGCCTGTCTGTCACAACGTGGGTGGAGCGCTGACGGCAATCGCGAGAGAGCATTTGACAGACTGCCTTTTTTTTTGTTACTTTTTTTTGGGCAAGCAAAAAAAAGTAACTGTTCGTTATGAGAGAATAAAATCATCATAACAATCTCATTTTCTTTTCATTTTCTATAAACACCTTTGATGTATCACCAAAACTTTCTATGGCATCTTCCATTTCTTTGACTCTTAGTATATGTAACATAGGAAAGGGAGATCTATTCGTCCAATTTCGTTTATCGGCAATATCATATCCTTCAAATTGATATTCAGGATGAAAGCTTGCGAGTTGGAAATCTGTATTTAACTCCGTTTCTTCTAGATACAATTCAGCTTTGTAAAATATATCTAGATATTCATCAAAGCTAGATGGGGGTAAAATTAAGAATGCATTGGAATACGGATCAAGAGTGACTACTGTTTCATGCAAGCAACTTAAAACCATTTGAATGTCAGGATTTTCAATTTCTTTATACAGGATATTATCCTTTTCAAAGGGTATCTTAGCAAAGGGACAGAGAGAATGGAAAATGACAAACTCTGCTATCCATTTTTTTGTTAGAGAAATAGGGTTTTGCATATATTCATTTAGTGCAAATAAACGATTCTACATGAAAATAAAAATATTTCAAATAGACGCATTTACAGATACTTTGTTTAAAGGCAATCCTGCAGCAGTTTGTCCTTTAGACAATTGGCTAGATGATACGCTTTTACAAGAAATAGCTAAGGAAAATAATCTTGCAGAAACCGCCTTCTTTGTTCAGCAGACTGAAAATCAGTTTCACTTACGATGGTTTACCCCTGAATTTGAAATGGATTTGTGTGGCCATGCAACTTTGGCTTCCGCTTTTGTCCTTTTTGAAGAACTGGGACATCCAGGAGAAGAAATAAAATTTAATACGCGAAGTGGAGAGCTCACAGTTAAAAAGAAAGATGATCTATTTGAGCTAGATTTTCCATCAAGACCACCTGAGCGCTCTGAACTTCCTGATATAATCAGTCAAGGATTAAGTCTCCAACCTAGGGAGGTATGGAAAGCAAGGGACTATCTTCTAGTATATGATAGTGAAGAGGATATAAAAAATATCAAAGCCAATATTGCTGTTCTTAATCAAATAAATTTGGATCCTGGTGGTATTGTAGTTACTGCACCTGGAGATAATAGGGATGTTGATTTTGTTTCCAGGTTTTTTACTCCACAGGCTAGTATTTTTGAAGATCCAGTAACTGGATCAGCACACTGTACATTGATTCCTTTTTGGTCAAAAAGATTAAACAAGTCTGAACTGAAAGCATTGCAATTATCAGAGCGCGGTGGCAAGCTTTTTTGCAAACTGAATGGGGAAAGAGTCTACATAAGCGGCAAGGGAGTCAAATACTTAGAAGGCACTATTGATTTGTAGCCGTAGAAAGAAAGGGTGTTGGAATTTAAGATTTGACATCAAGAATTCGTCTTTCGTCTTCTAGAACACACTTCTCAGCAAAAAAAGCAAGTATTGCTTCTCAAAAAACTCAATAAATTGCTTAAATTTCGATCTCATTACGAATTTCCCTAAACAAGTCACCCAAGCCCATTAACCATTTAAACAACTTTTAAAAGAGCTGTATGTACAAGAAATTTATTGCGTTGCCCGTTTTGTTCTTTTCTATCCTTCAATTCTCCTTAAGCCAGACCCACACTTCCAAGAATATTTATAATCAAATTCAAGAAATTCAGGGTGAATTCGAGACTGCTCCTAGTCAAATGTTTAAAATCAATAGAAATATTTCTATTCCTACTAATGCGAAGGATTTTGTAAATAAAGCGGATTACCTACAGATAGATGAATTCTTAGTTGAAGAACTAAAAACAAAAAGACCAAATACACTTTTACTGGAAATTCCATTAGAAGGGAAAAATTATCAGGTACAACTCTACAAGAAAGATGTGACTACTCCTTCTTATAAAGTCAAAACGGCTTCAGGAGCAAGCACTATAAAATCAAAATCTGTTTTTTACAGAGGAATCATTAAAGATGACATCAATTCAATTGTAAGTCTTTCAGTTCTCACAAACAGTGTACGCATGACAATTGCTGACGCGAGTGGAAACTTAGAAATAAATAAGATCAACGAAAATTTATATGCGGCATATCGTGTTGCCGACTCAAAACATACACAGGATACAGGATGTAGTACGGATGACCTAGAGTTACCAGATAACGTTGTGGTAAATGATGAGGCTGCACAAAGATCTAGTGGTGATTGTATAGAAGTATATATAGAGTGTGATTTTGATAGTTTTATAAAAAACGGATCCTCTGTGAGCAATACTGAAGATTGGGCGCTCGCAGTAATGAATGAGGTAGAAATACTTTATGATAATGAAGGCGTTCCAATGGCTGTTTCAAGCATATTAGTTTATGATGTTACTGATCCTTATGCAAGCCAGGGGAGCACAGGTGATATGCTGGATATGATGGGAACCGTTATAGGGAATGACTATGAAGGTAGATTAGCACATCTTTTCTCAACTAGATCAGTTGGCGGAGGTATCGCATGGTTAAATGTCTTATGTGCAACGAATGGAGGTGGCGCGTTTGGACCCTACGGAGTAAGTGGGGCAATGTCATCAAATGTAGTTCCGTTTCCTATCTTTTCTTGGAATGTTATGGTTGTTGCGCATGAATTAGGACATAACATAGGGAGTTCCCATACGCACTCCTGCGTATGGAATGGCAATGGAACGCAAATAGATGATTGTGGGCCTGTTGCTGGATATGAAACTTCCTGTTACAATGAAAATAATCCAATACTACCCAGTAGTGGAACAATTATGAGTTACTGCCATTTAGTAGGAGGTGTTGGAATCAATTTTAATAATGGATTTGGTCCTTTGCCTGGCGATCTATTATTTAATAAATATATAGGAGCTGGATGTGTCACAGGAGATGAGTGTGCTTTGGGAGGAGGAAATGATGGTCCACCACCAGTTGCTGACTTTACGGTGACACAGTTTGATGCATGTGCTCCTTCTCAGGTGCAATTTACAAACCAATCCTTTAATGACCCTGTAAGTTATGAATGGTCTTTTCCAGGAGGAACACCAGACTTCTCTACCGAGGAAGATCCTTTTGTCATCTATGATGAAGCTGGATTTTATGATGTGACTCTGATTGCAACAAATGCAAATGGCACAGACGAATTTACTTTGTTTGAAGTGATACAAGTACAGGAGCCCCCAATTCCAGATTTCGATTTTGAGTTTGTAGGTCTCTTTATTGAGTTTACAAATGAGACAAATCAATCTGTAAATTCTTTTTTATGGGATTTCGGTGATGGGAATTTTAGTAGTGCAGAAAATCCACTTCATGAATATACGGAAGATGGTATTTTTACAGTGACACTAACAGTAGAAAGTGATTGCGGAACATTTGAGGTACAAAAAGTAGTGGAACATTTTTTACCACCATTTGCAGGATTTGATCTAGACTTTTCCAACGGATGTAGCCCATTAATAGTGACATACACAAATAGCAGCTCAAGTAATACTGAAGATTTTCTTTGGACCTTTGAAGGTGGTACTCCTGCCAGTTCAACTGAAGAGAATCCTATCGTTAGTTATGACATCCCTGGAGTTTATGATGTATCCTTAGTTGTAACAAATGCAAATGGGTCAGATGAATTATTGGAGAACAACCTAATATCTGTAGAGGCCTCTCCTATTGCTGATTTTTCTTTTGACGTTACGGCATTAGAAGTAGAATTTACAGACTTATCAAGTGGCAGTACAAGTCATGCTTGGGATTTTGGTGACGGCAATAATTCAAATGCACAAAATCCAAGTCATACGTATGCGGCTGGTGGTATCTATGAAGTCAGCTTAATTATTGAAAGTGAAAACTGTGGGACTGCAGAGATAACAAAACAAGTAGATGTTACAGGTGCGCCAATGGCGACAATAGAATATAACATTGAACAATTGTGTACAGGTGAGACAGTGGCTTATTCTGCCCCTAACGCTGATCCTACTGATAATTTCTCATGGGTTTTTGAAGGAGGTAGTCCAGCAACATCTGATGAGCAAAATGTGATTGTGGAATATCAAACGCCTGGCGTATATGATGTTAGCCTTACAGTAACAAATACCATAGGTGATGACACACAAACTATTAGTGATGCCGTGCAAGTATATGGTGTTCCTGATGCTGATTTTATAGTAAACCAAAATGGATTAACAGTAGATCTTGAAGCGACAGAGGTAGACAACATAGGTACAGAATATACTTGGGTATTAGGAGACGGAAACATGGCAACTGGACTTACGAGCACACATACTTATGTAGAAGAAGGAATTTATGTTGTTGAACTGTATGTTTCCAGCTCTTGCGGAGAAGGAGAGGTGAGTCAAACCATAAATTTATTTTCAGCTCCTATTGCAAACTTTACAATTGATCAAGAGGAAGGTTGTGCGGATTTTACTGTGCAGATGACGAATACATCTTCTGACAATGTAACGGATTGGTCTTGGTCTTTCCCGGGAGGGACTCCAGCGACAAGTACAGAAGAAAATCCAAGTGTAACGTATACTGAGGCTGGTAGATATTCTGTCCAACTGGAGGTAAGTAATCCAGGTGGTAGTAATGCATTAGAAATAGATGATATAATAACAGTCAACGATCTACCTGTTGCAGAGTTTACTTCTGTTGCAGATATGAATACGGTGATTTTTACAAATACAAGCATATTAGGCGATACGTATAGCTGGGACTTTGGAGATGGAAATAATTCTGTCCTAGAAAACCCAACGCATAGTTATGATGATGAAGGTAGCTATGAAGTTTCCTTGCGTGTAACAAACGAATGTGGTACAACAGAATTTGTTAAGACAATTCTTCTGAGCAGTATTCCAGTGGCCGGATATTCTGCGAGCATAACGTCAGGTTGCATTCCGCTTTCTGTAATGTTTACAGATAATTCCTCAAGTAATGTGACTGCATGGGATTGGAGATTTCCAGGAGGGACACCTGAGACTTCTACAGAGGCATCCCCTACTGTAGTCTATGAAATGACTGGCGAGTATGATGTCACTTTAATTGTCACATCAGGCTCTGGAAATGATACTTTAGAAATGTCTGATTTTATTATTACTGACGACCTTCCTACTGCAAGTTTTCAGTTTACTTCCATCACAGAACTAGATTATGAATTTACAAACACATCATTTGGGGCAACAAGTTACAGTTGGGATTTTGGAGATGGGAACACATCTGTTTTAGAAAGTCCTTCACATAGTTTTGAAGAAGCTGGTACTTACTTAATAACGCTGAGTGCGACGAATGCTTGTGGAACCCAGATATGGCAAGAGGAGATAGAGATTTCTGAGAGTACTTCTGTAAATGGAATAGACTTTATAAACGACTTACAGGTATATCCTAATCCGAATTCTGGAGAATTTGTTCTTTCAATACAAGCAAAGAATTCTGCAAGTGCAGAATTGAGTATATATAATGTACTGGGACAAAACGTACAACAGAAAAACTTAAATCTAAAGTCAGGAAAAAACCTTAAGCCTATTGCATTTTCGGAAGCGGTAGGTGGGACGTATTTTATGATCCTTAGAAGTGGAGAACAAAGTCAAGTTATAAGAGTAATTGTCTATTAATTCTTTTTCAGAGTTAATGTAATATCTATCAAAAAAAGAAGTGAGGAGCTTTGTGCTAGCAGGAATTTAAGTTAATATTTTTTAGTTTTTCTTGAGAGACCTATCTGCGCTTTCATGCGTGAGGAACATGTAGGGTTTAGTCGTGACCAGAGGTCAGGACCGACCGAGCAGGGAGCCTGGAATACTCCGGCCATCTTGCGAAGCAAGATGGACACGCCCCAACAATACTTCTAGAAACAAGATTTATTGGTCGTCTAAGGAGGTATGTCTATGGAATTCTGTCCATAATATGCAACCTTCTATCTAAATATTGCGTCTATTCACCATAAGTAAATTAGATTTAGGACGTTTACTAACAGACGATGATTCAACTTAAAGCCATACATAAGTCTTATCAGACTGATTATAATTCCTTGCATGTGTTGAAGGGAATTGACATTGACATCAAGGAAGGTGATTTTGTTTCTATCATGGGTTCATCAGGTTCCGGGAAATCTACGATGCTAAATATTTTAGGGATTTTAGATAAATATGATGAAGGGGAATATTTTTTAGACGGTCATCTGATTAAGAATCTAAGTCAAAAACAGGAGGCGCACTACCGCAACCATCTGCTTGGATTTGTTTTTCAATCCTTTAATTTACTTGCTTTTAAAACTGCGAAAGAAAATGTTGCTCTGCCTTTGTATTATCAAAAGGTGGACAGAAAGGAACGGCAGGAGCTCGCATTGGAATATCTAGATCAGGTGGGCTTGCTAGACTGGGCAGACCACTACCCTAACCAGATGTCTGGAGGCCAGCAACAAAGAGTTGCAATTGCACGATCGTTAATAAGTAAGCCTAAAGTTATACTGGCAGATGAGCCTACGGGGGCATTGGATTCAAAGACATCTGAAGACGTCATGAATATTTTCAAAAAAGTAAATAAGCAAGGTATAACAGTTTTGATAGTAACACACGAAGATGAAATTTCAAGAATGACAAATCGCGTTATACGATTACGTGATGGAATAATAGAATCCTCATGATTGATGTAGATAAGTGGCAAGAAATATTTACCTCTATACGCAGGCATAAACTGCGGACTGCGCTGACTGCTTTTGGAGTGGCATGGGGAATATTTATGCTCGTCGCATTATTGGGTATGGGTCAGGGATTACAAAACGGAATAGAACATGATTTCAGAGACGATGCTATAAATAGTTTATGGATACGTGCAGGAAAAACTTCTATGCCCTATAAAGGATTGAAAGAAGGGCGCAACATCCAATTTGATAATAGTGACTACGATTTACTTAGGGATCAGTTTCCAGAAATAGATGAAATATCAGGTAGATTTTATGTAAGCGGAAGCCAGACGGTCACTTATAAAGACAAGAACATGTCGTTCAGCACACGTGGCGTGCATCCAGGACATCAGACGATAGAAAATTCTGTGATGTTAGAAGGGAGATATATTTTGGACAAAGATCTAGACGCATTTTCAAAGGTAGCTGTCATAGGTAAAATAGTGCGTGATGATTTATTTGGTAAAGAGGAATCCTTAGGCAAACAAATAAACATAGGAGGAACGATTTACAAAGTTGTAGGAGTTTTCAAAGACTCAGGAGGCGATGATGAGATGCGTAATATTTTCATTCCAGTAACAACTGCTCAGAAAGTGTATTCAGGAGGCACACAACTTCATCAATTGATGGTTTCTGGTGGCAATTTAGGACTAAGAGAAATGCAGGTCTTAGAGAGTAAGATTCATAACACATTAGCAAGGAATAAGAATTTTGATCCATCAGATGAACGTGCAGTACGCATTTTCAACCTTGCAGAAGAGTTTCAACAAATAATGGGGCTGATGGGTGCCATCCGTGGTCTTACTTGGTTAGTAGGCATTTTCAGTATCCTAGCAGGCGTGATAGGTATTAGTAATATTATGTTGATAATTGTAAAAGATCGAACTAAGGAAATAGGAATAAGAAAAGCGATAGGTGCGACACCAGGAAGTATTGTAAATATGATCATGCAAGAATCTATTTTTATTACTTCAGTAGCAGGATATATAGGTTTGCTTCTGGGAATAGGACTTATCTATGCGGCTTCAGGTGTGGAGTCTGAATATTTCAGAAATCCGCAGGTCAATCTTGGGATGGTAATCATTGCTCTACTTGTATTAATAATAACCGGTACCCTAGCTGGATTAATCCCTGCCATACAGGCAGCACGTATTAATCCAGTGGAAGCTATTAAATCTGACTAAGATGTTTGATAAGGATAAATGGCAAGAAATATTTGGTACGATACGCAAGAATAAATTGCGTACGATACTTACGGCATTGGGTGTTTTCTGGGGAGTGTTCATGCTTATCTTTTTATTGGGGATGGGATCAGGATTAGAATCTGGTGTGTTTAAAAACTTTGGTTCGCAAATGCGAAATAAGATGTATGTATGGGGAGAACGAACAAACAAACCTTACAAAGGATTTCCAGCAGGACGAAGTATTGAGATTACCTTGGATGATCTTGCTGCGATTAAGCGAGAAGTTTCTGAAGTAGATATGTTAGGGCCAAGAAGAAGAATGAATAGCAGCTTTGTCAGTTATCTAGATAAATCAAACAACTGTGACATTAGAGGAGAATATCCTTCCATGGTAAAGATAGAGCCTTTGGTGGTACGAGAAGGCAGGTATTTAAATGAGCAAGATCTTGCACAGCGTCGTAAGGTTGCGGTAGTAGGTTCTAAAACAAGCGAACTCTTTTTTGGGGAAGAAAGTCCAATTGGTAAGTATATCATGATAAAGGGTATTGCCTTTAAGGTCGTAGGAGTTTTTGGGCCAATAGAATTAAAACCATGGAGGATCTCTGACACAGAAGCAATCGTAGTGCCTTTAAATACGATGTGCCATGCATTTGGTCTCAAGGAGATAATAGACTACATGGCAATTTCTAGTTCGCAAGATACGCGGGTGAGCGTTGCGGAGGAAAAGGTGGTTGCTTTATTACAAACTAGACATCAGATCCATCCAGATGATCCTAATGGTATAGGTCATGAAAATGTAGAAGAAGAGATAGATCAGGTTGTCAACTTATTCATAGGAATAAAATCCTTTCTCTGGTTTGTAGGGATAGGAACCTTGCTAGCAGGTATTGTAGGTGTGAGTAACATTATGCTGATTATTGTGAAGGAACGTACTAAAGAAATAGGGATTAGAAAAGCATTGGGTGCGACACCTGGATCTATTGTAAGTATGATACTGACTGAGTCTGTTTTTATAACTGCAATGGCGGGATATTTGGGATTACTTTTAGGTACAGTGATCGTAGGTGGAATAAGCTATGCCATGTTTGCTTTTGAAATAGAAACTGATAATTTTTATAACCCACAGGTAAACTTAGCGGCGGGTCTGGGTGCACTAGTCATGTTAGTAATAGCAGGCACTATTGCAGGATTGATTCCAGCCATGCAAGCGGCAAGTGTAAATCCTGTAGAAGCGTTAAAAGACGAGTAGGCCAATTAGGAATAAAATGCATTAATATTTAATATTATGAAAAAAGGTTGTTTAATTAGTTCGATTTTATTGTTTGCTGTTCTGTCAGCTGGACTTATTTATTACTTCTACACGAATAACAAAAAAGACCCTGTTATTTATGAGTATGTAAAACCAGAAAAAGGAGATATTGAAATTAAGGCAGTAACAACTGGAAGTATAAAGCCAAGGAAAGAAATAAATATTAAACCTCAGGTATCTGGAGTTATTGATAAGCTATTTGTAGAAGCAGGTGATAAGGTGAGCAAAGGGCAAAATATAGCAAGGATAAAACTTGTTCCTAGTCAAGTAAATATTAATAATGCACAATCCAATGTGGAGCTTGCAAAACTGAGATATCAGGATGCTAAGCGAGAATTAGAAAGACAGCGAAGAGTTTCTTCAGAAAGTCTAGATATTATGCAAGCAAAATCTAGGTATCAGAATGCTATGCAAGAAGAAGAAAGACAAAAGACGTTATTTTCTGATGGTGTTATATCTGAAAAAGAATATCAGCAAGCGCAGCTTGATCTACGATTACAAAAAAATGCGTTTGATAATGCACAACTGAGTTCAGGGAACACTGTTATGCAATATGAGACAGAAGTGGATATAAAGAGACAAGAGATGGATGCCGCTATAAATAATTTACAATTGCTCAAAGAAGGTGCTACGCAGAACTCAAGCCAGGTATCAAATATCATTAAGTCAACGGTGGCAGGAATGGTACTAGAAGTTCCAGTAGAAGAAGGAAGTTCCGTAATAGAACGCAATAATTTTAACGAAGGCACTACTGTTGCGAGTGTTGCGGATATGAGCACATTAATCTTTGAAGGCACGGTGGATGAATCAGACGTAGGAAAAGTTAAACAAGGTATGCCTTTGGTTTTGACTATAGGTGCTCTAAATGAAAATAGTTTTAATGGAAATTTAGAATTCATTTCGCCGAAGGGAAAATTAGAAGAAGGTTCTGTAAAATTTATGATACGTGCAGCCATTAAGGATGACTATGATGATATATTTTTAAGAGCAGGATATTCAGCAAATGCGGATATCATACTAGATAAGAAAACAGATTTACTTGTGATTAATGAGCGTGATGTCATTTACAGGAATGATTCAAGTTTTGTAGAACTTGTTACTGGTGATCAAGAATTTAAAGAGCATGAAATAAAAGTGGGAATCTCTGATGGAATTCTAGTGGAGATTCTAGAGGGAATAGATTCTACGAATGAAATTAAGTTGCGCAGCGATCCAAATAATAATTAGAGTTAATCATTAATACTTTTTATAATGGAATCTAGATAATCGTAAAAGCTTTGCTCAAATCTATTATAGCCATCAAAATCTAAAAGTGTTTTTAGATCTGACTTTATTTGCTCTGCTTTTTCTACATCTTTAAAGTCTTCAAAGTGATCGATAAGTGTTTGTACCCGTTCATATTCTGTTAGGCTTTGGTATGTTTTTAAGGCTTCTCGATACCTAAGATCACCGTACTTATCTATTATAAAGTTTTCCTCAAGAGGCAATGTCTCAAAGTCTGCAAAAGCAGCATATACCATTAAAAATACTTCGAATTGGTCTTTTGAAATTACAGTTCTCATATAAAAGTGTATACTCTTAAAACGTGACGAATTGGATATTGTCACTTAACTGAAGAGGAAAAGACATGGAATTAACATATTGGGGCTTGAATTGATGTAATTCTGTGATGAATAAACTTTAGAAATAGTGCAATGCAAGTACTATATTTGCTTAGTTTATAATTGTAACTGTATGGAAAACGAAATACTCAATTCTGAAATTAGAAATGCATTAGGAAACTGGAAAGAAATAATATCTAAATACCAGGAACCTAATAATAAAAAAGCGCTCATTCAGATTATAAACACCTTCCTCCCCTTTTTAGGTTTATGGGTACTCACATACTTTGCCTTAAAATGGTCTATTCTTTCTGCGATCCCTTTATTTATTATTAACACTGGATTTTTAGTTAGGATATTTATTATTCAGCATGATTGTGGACACCAATCTTTTTTCAAGTCAAAAAAGCTGAATAATTTTATTGGAACTGTATGTAGTATTTTCAGTTTTATTCCATACAAATATTGGGCGAAGGTTCATAATTTTCACCATGGGCATTCAGGGCAATTGGAAGTAAGAGATATTGGAGATATCCCTACAATAACTGTCAATGAGTACATGGAAAGAAATGCATGGGGTAAACTAAAATATAGGATATGGAGATTTCCATTTGTAACATTTGTAATCGCACCTATTTATTATTTTATTGTGTCCTGTAGATATCCTACATTTTCATTTAATAATAAGAGCAAGTATTTGAAGATGCTTGTAAAAGATAATTTTTGGATTGCACTTACGTATTTAATCGTAGGGTTTATCGTAGGATGGAAGATGTTTATTGCAGTTCAACTTACGTTAATAATAATGTTTGGAGTCGTGGCTTTTTGGTTTTTCTATGTACAACACCAGCATGAATTTTCGTATAAACACTGGAAAGATAATTGGGATTTTCTGTTGAGCTCTATAAGAGGTAGCAGTTACTACAAACTGCCTAGACTGTTTCATTGGCTAAGTGGTAATATTGGTTACCATCATATTCATCATTTGAGCAGTCTTATCCCTAATTACAATTTGCCTAAGGTTTATAAAGAAGAACCTATTCTCAATAAATATGTGACTGAAGTTACTTTTTGGGAATCATTAAAAATGATACGTCACAAACTCTGGGATGAAAAGCAAGAGAAGATGATCAGTTTTAGTGAATACAGAAGAAAGTACAAATTAAATTCTGCTGCTTAATTTAACTTATTGGCTGACGCATTATACCAACTCAAGCAAGACCTTATTGACTTCTGCATCTCTCTTCTTTCAGAACGTATAGAAAGTATCAATTCTTCTGTTGAATCTCTAAAAGATGCTCAGGCGAATGAAACGAAGAGTTCAGCTGGCGACAAGTTTGAGACGAGTAGAGAAATGATGCAAACTGAAATAGATAAGTTAGAAGGCCAGATTGCACAAAAGCACTCAGACCGCGCACTCCTAAAACAACACAAGGCCTTAGAGCCACAACTTAAAGCATCTGAAGGAAGTATGATACAGACTGATAGAGGTATTTTTCTGCTTTCAGCAGGCTTAGGTAAGGTCAAGATGAATGATAAAATATTTTTTGTTATTTCCAAAGAAGCACCAATAGCAAATCCAATTTTAGGATGTCAAGTAAATGATAGTTTCAGCTTTAATGGCAACGGTTACAAAGTAGAGTTAATAGCTTAAGTTGCGTTTATAGAATAAAATCATTTGTTTATCTAATAACAAGAAGATTCATGTCGTCTAGTATGCTTGCGCTATGAATTTTATTCACCTAAACTCTAGTTGCATTATATTTAAGTAAATATCATTAGAATGAAAACAAAATCCATCCCCTACATCACAGATGATGATGACAGTAAATTCACTTAGCCTATAATATCTGTATACTGAATAAAAGGTTGTTTGTAAAAACGATTTCCGGTTGCTGCTGCAATTGCATTTGCAACTGCACCTCCTGCTGGTGGTAAACTTGGTTCGCCAAGTCCCGTAGGTGATAATTCGTTTTTGACAAAATGTACTTCTACTTCTGGTGCTTCTATGTTCCTAATTAAACGGTATTTATCAAAGTTAGAAGCAGAAGGTTTGCCTTTATCGAAAGCAAAGTCTCCATACATGGCATGCCCTATTCCATCAATAATCCCACCTTCCACTTGATTTTTAGCAGCAAGTGGATTCACAACGATTCCGCAATCAACAACACAGTATACTTTTTTAACTACTGGTCTATTCTCTTCTAGGACGACTTCAGCAACTTCAGCTACATGTGTGTTATGCGAATAGTAGGCACTGAATCCTTGATACACTCCATCCTTTGCTTTCCCCCAGCCTGATTTTTCAGCAGCTAACCGAATGACACCCTGCATGCGTTCTCCAGAGTATTCTATATCTTCATCTGTGCTCCCTATTACGTTTTCAAGCAGATCCAATCTTAATTGTACTGGGTCAATTTTTAATTCTGCGGATAACTCATCAAAGAAACTCTGCTCAGCACAGGCTAAGAAATTTGTATAAGGTGCACGCCAGGCACCTGTGGTAATATTACTTTCTGATTTTCCTCCAAATACTTCGTAATTCTCCACACAGCCTGCTGGGAAATAATGTGGTATTGAACCAAACATATTACTGTTTATCGCAGCCTCTGTTAATCTATATCCAGTCATTTTGCCATCCTTTACTGAAGCTTGAATTCTATATTTAGAAGCAGGTCTATACATCCCTGCTGTCATATCGTCTTCTCTTGTATAAAGTAGTTGAATAGGTACGCCAGCCTTTTGAGAAATCATTGCTACTTCTTCTGCAAAATCTCCATACAGTCTCCTACCAAAACCGCCACCCATTCTAGTAAGCTGGATAGACACATTTTCTGGTTCTACTCCTATAGCTTTGGCTATTCTATTCTGTGTCCATCCTGGTGTTTGAATGGGGCCCACAGCAATGCATTTATCTCCTTCTACTGATGCCATAAAATTCATTGGCTCCAAACAATTATGAGGTAAGAAGGGTGCTTCATAAGTGCGGTCCAATACTATATCAGCATCAGCAAATGCCTTTTTGACATCGCCATCCTTACGCAGGGCCTCACCCTTAGGTTTTTTTAATATTGCGCTTAGCGAAGCACTATGTTCAGGGCTACTTTCTCCCTGAGAGTCATGCTTCCAATTTGCCTGCAATAATTTCTTTCCTTTAATAGCTGCCCAGTTTGAATTTCCTAGCACAGCAATTTTATCTCCAAAACGAATAACCTCTGATACACCAGAGACATTTTTTGCTTCAGTATCATCATAAGATACTAATGATTGTCCAAATGAAGGCGGTCTTAAAACACTTGCATATAGCATACCCTCCTTTCTAGTATCAATTCCGAAAAGTGGTTTTCCTTCTACGATGTCTTTAATGTCTACATTTGTTCTATCAGTACCAATGATCTTATAATCACCCGGACTTTTGAAAGACACTTTTTCTGGCACTATTTGAGTTGCTGCTAATGATGCCACCTCGCCGAACGTAACAGACTTTCCTGAACTGTGTGTTATCACACCGTTTTCTACGCTGCACTCTGAAGCTTCTACTTCCATGGTCTCTGCAGCAGCACTTACTAACATATGTCTTGCCGTAGCTCCTGCTTTTCTAAGTGTATCCCAAGTGGATCTGATCGATTGGCTCCCTCCTGCTACCTGCCTGTCAAAATCCTTTGATAATCCTGCCTGTTCTACGATAACATCCTTCCAGTTTACACCTAATTCCTCCGCAATTATCATAGGCATTGATGTCTTCACGTTTTGCCCAATTTCAGGATTTGGTGAAACAATACTCACTAAGCCGGTATCGCCTATTTTTAAAAATGCATTAATATCAAACCAATCCGCTGGCATTGCTTTTGCGACTTCAAGAGCTGCGTCTGCCTTACATGCTGAGAGCCAGCTAAATCCTAGGACAAGGCCACCACCCGCAGCCGTTGATACTTTAATAAAGGATCTTCTATCTGTTTTCAAATTCTTATTTGCCATGGTTTATATATTTTCTGATGCAGTTTTAACTGCTTTTCTTATTCTTAAATAGGTTCCACATCTACAAATGTTTCCATTCATAGCCTTCTTAATTTCTTCGTCACTTGGTTTCTTATTTTCGTTTAAAAAGGCAGCGGCCGTCATAATCTGACCTGCCTGACAATACCCGCACTGAGGCACATCATGTTCTACCCAAGCGTTTTGTACAGGATGATCTCCATCTTTAGAAAGTCCTTCAATTGTTGTTATTTTTTTTCCGGCAACATTAGAAACAGGAAGAGCGCAAGAGCGAATCGCTGATCCATCCAAATGTATTGTACATGCACCACATTGGGAGATTCCACAACCATATTTAGTCCCTACTAAACCAAGTGTGTCCCTCAACACCCATAATATAGGCATATCTGCATCCACATCTACTGAATAGTTTTTTCCATTAATATTTAAATCATAATTTGCCATGCTGGATATATTTTACTTGCATTAAATATAAATAATTATTTATGGTCCTTCTGCAGTGAATACCCTACATTTAAGAATTGAAGTACAGAATATTTTTTTATGAACACAAAACCCTACGCCATACAATCCATTATGCTCTACCCCATTAAAGGAATGGGTGGTATTCCTTTAAATAGCGCTATGGCGCTCACGGAAGGCATAGAATGGGACAGACATTGGATGCTAATAAATTCCAAAGGCGAATTTTTAACGCAAAGAGAGAATAGAGAATTTGTACATTTTAAAACAGAGTTGATTGCTTCAGGGGTACGTGTAAGCTATCGTGATCAGAATTTGATAATTCCTTTTGAAAGCTCAACTCAAGAACAGCGTTCTGTCCAAATATGGAAAGATGAACTTTTAGCAGATATTTGCGATGAGCAATACAGTAGGTGGTTTTCAGAAATTCTCAAAGAAGATGTCAAACTTACATGCTTAAATAAGGACAATCCAAGAATTAAAAAACTCAAAGTTGCGCCAGATGAGGTTCCCATCCGTTTTTCTGATGGATATCCTTATACCATTCTGGGAACAGCAAGTCTTGAAATGCTAAACTCTAAACTAGAAAAAAAACTAGATGCCTCCAGATTTAGATCTACTATAGTCGTAGAAACACAAACAGCGCACGAAGAAGACAGCTGGGAAGAATTTACAATTGGAAACTTAGAATTTAAAATGGTAAAACCATGCGCAAGGTGTGTTGTAACAACCATTGACCAAGAAACTGGAACTTCAAGTAAAGAGCCCTTAAAAACTTTGAATAGCTACAGAAAAGAAGGCAACTGTATCAATTTTTCTATGAATGCGATCTGTTTACGCGAAGGAACAATCTCAGTGGGTGATACCCTAAAGTTTTAGATGGAAAATCCTACACATCAGATTGCAAGTTTAGTTCTCGCCGCTGGATCTTCCAAACGCATGGGCAGGGCTAAATTAATTTTAAAGTATCAGGGCATATCATTGATTGAAAAATGCATAAGATCTGTACAGGCTATTAAAAATAATCCTGTCTATGTTGTGACTGGAGCCTATAGGGAAGAAATAATGCATGCTTTATCAGACTATGAGGGCATACAATTTATTCATAATCCGAAGCACTTAGAAGGAATGGGTTCCTCAATTGCATGTGGTATTAGAGAGATTTCCCAAAAGAACTACAAAGGAGTATTACTCGTTCTACCAGACCAAATCTTAGTTGAAACGAAATATTTTGAGGAATTACTAGAAATTGGAAGAGCGAAAAAGGATCATGTAATCTTATCTGACTACGGAGAAACTAGCGGCCCGCCTACATTTTTTCCATCTGAAGTGTTTCCTCTTTTGCTAAAACTATCAGGAGACAAGGGTGCTAAACATGGCTTACTAAAGCATTTTCCGCATACATCAGTTGAATTTCCATTTGGTATCGTTGACATTGACGATCCTGAGGATTGCAAAAAATATGACATTTCAGACTAGGGTACTCCCATTTTATTGTGTCTTATATATAGATAATGTTAAAATGGAACGAATGGGCAATAAATTTTACACTTCAACATTTCTTTTTTTCTTGTTTATACACATTGGGCTTGCATCTAACTCAAATACATATTTGGGAGACCCTATCCCCAAGTCAAAGGTGTTAAGTCTTGATATATACCCAAATCCAGCTACTACGACAGCAAATATTATCATAGAAGGCAGCGAAAATGCAGAAATTTTTATTCTGAATTCCCTAGGAAAACTGATAAAAGAAATTGAAATGCAAGAAAGACAAACAAGTCTTCCCGTGGACGATCTTGATCCTGGACTTTACATTATAAAAGTAAAAGACCGGGATTCAGATAAAGTTGTTTCCAAACGATTACTCGTTAGGAAATAATTTTTTTACATAAAGTAAGTTGTGACCTTTGATTATTCAAGGGTCTTTTTTTTGCCCTAATGTTTGATAAGTTTTACTGTTTTTATACTAGTGTTGAGCTGCACTCTTACGAAATAAGATCCGCTCAGAAATTTGTGCATCTCAATGTAAATACGATGCGACCCAGCCGCAAATTTACGATTGCTTATTACAACTAATTCAGATCCTAAAACATCAAACACAGAGATGCGTGCATGTCCCCCTACCGTATCAAAATTCAAGTAAGAATGATTTGTACAAGGATTTGGGAATAATTCTATTTTAATATCAGTTAATTTGTCATCATCTGTTGCACTCACTGAATCGCAAAGTTTTAAGAAAGGAATATGTTGAAAATCATCGTAAAGTAATTCTTTCACATCAGCTTCATTTGCCCCAAACCAATCCAAAAGAATTGTTCCATACACAGATCTAAAATCGTATTGCATTGGTACACCTTCTTGCACATCTACCTCGTTTCCTATTTCTGGGTTATCGCCTAAAATTCCAGCTTGCACACAAGAACCAAAAACAAACATAGGTGCCGCTGTTCCATGATCTGTTCCAAAACTAAAATTTGATCGTATCCTGCGTCCAAATTCGCTATACGTAAGTCCTATAACACGTTCATCAACGCCTAATGCTACTAAATCATTTTGAAAGGCATTCACAGATTGTGAAAGGCTTGATAAAAGCTCTGCATGTTCTCCACTTGTCGTATCCCCATCTTCTACTTGATTCCCATGTAAATCAAAGCCTCCTAATGAAACAACATATACTTTAGTCTGCAATCCACCTGAGATAAGTCTTGCTACAATTTTCAATTGTGCAGCTAGTCCTATGTCTTCTGGATATTCTTCTAAATTATTGCCTTTATCGTAAGCAGAACTCACTGTGGAACTGTAAGCATTAGTTTGCCTGATTGTCTCACGGATAAATGTAAGCTCATTCCCATAGCATGACATATCCACTTCGCCTCCTTCAGAAACATCTACTTGGCCAAGATCATCAGGATTATTAATAGCGATGCTGTAATTTGATACCGGTCCTTGACAAGTTTCTGAAACAAAAAACCCTAGGGTTATTGCGAATGGATCAGGACAATCTGTGTTTGGGTAATTATCCGGATACCCTGGGAAGTTCTGATCAAAGTATCTTCCTAACCATCCAGTAGAAACAAACTCATCAGCATTAGAGGCAGTGTTCCATATATCTGTTGATCTAAAATGTGATCTATTTTGATTTGGATATCCTACATTTTGGATTATTCCAATCTTAGCATCATCCCAGAGTTCTTTGACTCCTTGCATACTAGGATGAAATGCATTTGTGTCTGTGATTTTTAATGTAGAACTTTCTGGTATAATAACGTTTGATCTTACTGCTTGTAAATTGCTATACTGATCTAAAGGAATTAAGGTATTCAAACCGTCATTTCCGCCCTCTAATTGAATCAGGACCAATACCTTATCTGTATCTCCACCTATGACATTCGCTAAGACAGAATTCCCTATCGCCGCAATCTCTGTTCCCTGTAGTAAAATTGGCAATGTCAATAACGATCCAGACTTTATAAATTTTCTTCTTTTCATTTGCTTGAATTTTATTGGGAGAAATTAACTTAAGTGGTACTCTGGCATGACTAACATTGCTCTAAATAAGGATTGGAGTTTAAGATCCATCGTCTGTTTTTTTATGGGATCATCAGGATCTGAAGCATATTCTGACCACTCTACTGACCATTCAAAATCTGGAAGTCCAGGAATAAGTATTTGTTTAAGCGCATGGACCTGATCTACATTTAAAGGCCTAGGAAAAAAGAGCTCAGCGAGTTCTTCTAACATCAAATTAATATCTTCAGGACTACTTATTGTTTTAATAAATTCCAAAGGCTCTAGACGATACGAGATGCCCCCTAATGTAAAACCTTCTATAAGAGTATCCACAAAATTATTTCTTAATGGAAGCGTCACTGTGTTCATCCAAGATCTATAAAAAACCGGTTCCTGATAGTACGCTTTCCAGCCTGAAACTGTAGGGAGTTGAAAAATATCCATTTGCATAAGTTTCAAAATTGCAAACACACGCGTTCTCAAAGTATAATCAATTCCTAAGTTACCAGGATATTGAAAGCCAAACATATTCATCAAGCCCGTCACATAATCCAAAGGACTTTTTATTATACAACCAATGCGTTCATCTGAATAAAAATGTTCACTTAAAAGCAAAGCTCGAATAGCAGGTTTAAGCACATAATCATTTTCAATAATGAGTTCAGCCATTGGGAGAATTATATTTGTCTCTATGTCTTCTGTAATCTCATGAAAGACAAACCATCTATATAATTCTCTACTAATATTTCTTGCGCACTCCACACTCTCAAAAATAATATCAATTGTTTGCTTGTATTCATCTGCATCAGAATTACTGATAACTGCATTATTAAATCTTTCTGAGAGAATCTTATCACCCTTGTCATGTCTATTTGTTAAAAAGACGGTATCTATCGTTGCGAGATTGGGATTATTATATCCTCTGTCTCTCCAGCCAGTCAAAGCCCTTGCTATTTCTCTTACATCCTGCTCTGTAAATGTGGTATAATCACCAGGCCCTGCTAAGGGGCCCTTACCTACTGTAAACAGTTCAAGTAATTCCCTTGCGTAATTTTCGTTCGGAGATTCTTGTGAGTTATCCCTACCATTCAAATAGCGTAGCATTGAAGGATCTACAGTTATCAACTTAGTGAGTTCTCTGAAGTCTCCCAAGGCATGTGTACGAATGGTTGATATGTATTTATATAAGAAGCGTCCATCGTTTACATCAGCGATAGCAAAATGATTATGCCAGAAGAGACTCATCTTCTCTTTAATATTTAATTCCTTCTTTTCAAATTGTTCTAAGGTCCAAGCTCTTAATGAGCGCAGCCTATACCCCACAAATCCAGGAAGATCGTAATACGGATTCTCTACCCAGCTTTCTCCTATTGGGGTATTGGGGTCATCCGTATATTGGGAATTCAATGGTGGCTCTGGAAGCACAAGATCTGAAAGTAAAATATCTATAGTCTCTGTCAATCCTCTAGACACTGTGTCTGTTATTCTTTCTTTGTCTGTAATGTAAGTCGTTCTTCGTAATAAATGCGCTGCTTTCTGAAAATTCCATTCTCCTGTATAAGGAGATAATGTATCTGGCATAGGAAGTTAATTTTTCAAAATTTTGGAAATATTCACGGTGGAATTATTCATTTGACTTCAAAATACTGTATTGGTTTAATTATTACGGAATAAATTTTCAGGAATGAACAATAAAGTCTTGAAAATATTGTTTTTCAATAGTCTTTGTTCCGTTTGTACGATAATGAGCGATTTAAGTAAATCATATGAGAGCCAGTATTTTCAGCCTTATCTTTATATTTAGTTGCATAGTTTGTAATGCTCAAATCAAAATTGATTTTACCATGGGGCTTCAAATGGGAAATACGAGCTATTCCAAAGATTATCCGTATTTCACAACATTTAAATCTGGCTTTTTCCTTGGAACTGGAATTGTGAAAGATATAAATCATGAATGGGCTCTAAAAACTGATATACAGTTTTCTCAAAAAGGACATAAAATCACTGGAACTAAGAAAATTACTTTTGGCCTTATTGAAACTATTCCAGCAACTCGAAGATATGTTGAATTCATGCCCCTGCTAGAAAGGAAATGGAAGGAAAAAATTGTCGCATTTGCAGGTCCAGGTTATGGATTTAAAATATCTGAGAAATTTAGCGATTCACCCATCTACGATTTGATTAATCGACATGATCTTTTCTTTCATGGCGGTCTTCATTTTTATTTAGACAAAACCTATCTCATCTTAAGTCTCAAACGCAGTTTTACAGAATCAGACGGCATTATCTATACAAATGAAGAAGGCAACCCTATTGATGGATTGCTTTCCAGAAATGTGAATGTCTTGTTTGGCATGGGGTTTAGGATTTAGATTTCTCAGCAAGCACAGGTCTTGAGATTAAAATAACTCTAAGATTCAATATCTAAAATTTATTTTGGGCGTGCCCCTTCTTTCGTTTCACTCACTCAGGGTCGTGTCGTTCGCAGCTAGGTCCTTCGGACGCCTTCGGCCTGCTACCACCACTCACGCAGTATGGAAAGTCCTTAGATCCAGACTTCTTGAAATCAGAATTTGAATTAGAATTGTTGGAATTTAGGAATGGCAAGAATTAAATAAAACTTGTCCTAGGCCTTTGCCGCTCTCTTGTAGTCTTCAGTCGCTCCTTCTCTCCGCTCCTTCTCTTAGTACTTCTCTCCTTCCTCCTACGGAAATTACAAGACCGGCACCACAGTGCGCCTTCCCTTAAACACAGTATCAATCAAGATCATTGCACAAGCAAGAATAAGCACGTAACTATAGTTTTTAAACGTGGAAAAAAGTGGATTGTCGATGGTAAGATTAACCTTGTAATTTGAAAGTTCTAATGTAGGAAAATACTTTACTAAACTTGATCCTCCTTCCCATGCAGAACTAGGTTGAAATATAAGTGCAATGATACTCAGAAGAACCATAGCAGCTGGGATAAGATAAAAGACCCCAAAACTTGTAGGTGCATGCTTTGTCTTTTGTTCTTGCTGAATGGCAAGCATAATATTTTCTGAGAATGCGCTTGAGGGTTTTACAACTGGAATAGATTGTAATAAAGAGTCAGCTTCCTTGTAAGAAAGATAAGATGCCATCAAATCTGAGTCTTGATTGATTTGGTCAAGAACAAATTGCGACTGTTCTGCACTTAGGGCGCCATCTATATAATCTACTATTAACTGTTCTGTTATTTTCATCTTTCTGAGTATCAAGGTAAATACAATTTTTTTAATTCGGGACTTATTCTCTCCTTCAATTTTTTACGTATCCTAAAAAGCTTAATTTTCACATTACTATCTTTCAAACCAGTAATCTTAGCAAGATCCTTTATGCCCATTTCTTCAAAATAAAATAAACGGATAAGTGTTCTTTCTTCATCCTCTAAGGTGTCAATGACAGACTGTAATATTCCCATCCGTTCTTCCTTATCTATTTTAAGCTGCACTTCTGAATCTGACCTAAGCCCAAAGGCATGATCATCAATGTCAACTGTACGCTTTCTTTTACGTAAAAAATCTAAAGACGTCCTATATGCTATCCTATATAGCCAAGTACTAAATTTGGACGACTTGTCAAAGCTTGCTAACTTTTTGTAAGCTTTTATAAAACTATCCTGACTTGCTTCTTCTGCGTCCTGCCTGCTTTTGAGAACAGAAACACAAACGGACATCACGTAATCTTTATGTCTGGAAATAAGAATATCGAAATCCTTGACCTTTCCAGCACGGACGTTGTCTATAATTTCGAAATCCTTGATCATTTATATGTAAGTTGTAGCGATTGAGTTTGAAAAAGCCTTATGAATTCTTATAGTATTCTTCTTCTTTCTCAAACCGTCTATCCAGAATATGAGAGATGATCAAGCCTGCACCTCCACCTATCATAATTAATGGTGCAATCATCGTTGCATCATGGAAACCTAATTTTGTTTCTAAGATCATCCCTAGGAAAAATCCAATTCCCACGCCCATAAGCAAGCAGCCCAACTTGAAAGCTAAGGATCCGCCCACTTTCTTTTTTGGGTAAAAAATGGTGGCATCTGCACCTGAGTCTATCAGTGCCATTCGCTCACTATGTCTAGTCTTAAAAAACATCAAGGCAATTGTGAGAATGGTTGAAAATACTGCGATTATTGCTACTACTTCAGTTATAAACATATCTAATTTTTGTGCTTTAACGTATGGCTTTTAAGTACGGTTACAATAAAATACAAAAATTGATATAAAAATGCGAAATGCTTGGCTTAGCTTCCAAGCTTTAAGATCTGATAATGCAAAAGCAGTTTGGGGTACGACTGAGGGGCTGAGGAAGAGTTACTAAGAGAGAGGGGCGCGGAAGAGGTTCAATTCCTGCTTCAAATCCTGCACGGACGTAGGGTTTGGTATAACAAAAATGGACCTGCTTTCAGGCAAGTCCATTTTGTATCTTTTATAAATCTAACTTAATTTACTCAGCTTAGATTTTCACAAAACGTATAATTTGATCTGAGATATTTAAAATATAAATACCCTGCTCCAATACTGAAATTTCAATTCTTCCATTTTCTGTTTCTCCTTCCATAATACGTTTGCCATTCATATTAAATATTTCATAAGCACTTGCAGAAGAATCATTTACTGTTATGAAAGAAGAACTAGGATTAGGAGAAATCTTAAAATCATTTTTAAAGACCACTACCTGGATGTTGCTATATTCTATTGCACCATCATAATCCTCTTGCATGAGTCTGTAGTAATTCATTCCTTGATTAGGTCGCTCATCTGTAAATGCGTAATCTTTGAAAACTAAACTCGTCCCCTCACCGACTACAAAACTTAATGCATTCCATTCTTTACCATTTTCTGATCTCTCTACGTGAAATCCTTTGTTATTTACTTCTGTTGCAGTAGTCCATTCTAACTCTACCTTTGATCCTAGTTTTTGTGCCTCAAACTTAGTCAGTTCAACAGGGAGAGTGCTTTCCACAATTACATTGATACCAGTATCTGTATATTCAATTATCCATGTCCTATCAAAAGTCAAAGGAAATAATGCAAAGTCAAATATCAGTGTTGACGCTGGATCAAGTGTGCCATACAGTATCACTGGGTAGGACTCTCCTATTGCAGGATTAAATCCAGTAAAGTTCACTAAACTTAAAGTTCCTTCGAGTAATGCATTCCCAGTAATTATAAGCTGATCATAATCTACTCCAGCTGTACCACCGGTTGCTAAATCTGCGATTTCTATTTCTATTATTGACCCTGCTGAATTCGTAAGATCACCTGTTATAGTTGTTATCCCAGGAGAGTTTCCTGGAAGAATCTCCCCATTATTTATCATGTCACCTATAAACTGCCCCATTCCTGAGTAAGTGCCATTATTAATAAAGGTGTTCATATTGTTTATGACAGCATCGTTAATGGCGTCACCATTATTCTCTACATAGCCCGTATTTGTAAAAGTCGTGGAGTTTTCCAGAAAATAAATATAGATTTCACCTGTCCCTACATTTTCAAAGTCTCCTGACCCATTTTGGATCCCAATGTCATTTAAGGTTCCTTCATTCAAAAATAATCCATCATTCGTGATCCAAGATTGTAGAATTCCTATTTCAGAGTCAATAATTCCATAATTCTCAAAGGATTCAAAATTGGCTAAGAAATAGCCTTTTATAAATCCAGATGAGCTATTTGTCATCATCCCATTGAATATGTTTATAATCCCTTCACCTTCCATTGATCCATTATTTTCTATTGTTGCTTGTGGATTAACATTATCAATAGCACATTGATCAATCATTAAATTGTTATTAATAAACTCTAAATTGTTTTCCACATAAAGTTTCTGCAGTAGACCATTATTCACAATTTTGTTATAATTAAATAGAATTCCACCTCCAAACTGTTCTTCTCCAAACCCAGGTACGAGTGCACCGGTTGATGTTACGTTTATATATCCATAATTTTCAAAAATGATTTCAGAAATCATTTCACAATTTCCAATAATGTAAACAGTATCTCCTAATTGAATAGATTCTCCTGGGTATACATCCCAATGTGCGTCATTTGTCCAATCTCCAGGACCTATAAACGTGTATGTATCTGCGTACATGTTTGTGGATAGACATAGTACTATGCAAAGGAGTGTATATTTCATCATGATATAAGAGTTTGGAACCTATACCCTAAGATATAAAAACGATAGCACTATGAACTAAGCTTATGATGTTATTGTCGCCCGGTAACTTTGAACGCAATCGTTCCGCAGACCTTGCTTTTAGATTTCTCAAACCAAAAGTCTTTGGCTTTTCTGAGAGCAAGAGAGATAATACTTTTAGTTTGGAGTGTAGATTCGTCTTTATTAAATTCAGCGCTCTCTACCCTGCCACTTTTTGATACGCAGAGATTTATGGTAACGTCACCAGAATCATCTGAGAGGATGAGAATATTTGGTTGCTTTAAAATTTCTCTTGCACCTAATCCATCGCGTAATTCTAAAGTTAGATCTTCATCAATGTACATCTCATTTACTGATTCCAAATCCACCTCTTCTACTTTCTCTTCTTCTAAGATTTCTTCAATATCATCGTCATCATACTCTACTGGAGAATCTTCTGTTGATACAATTTCAGAACCTTGAGAACTGTTGTTATTATTTACACTCTTTCTAGGTCTAGGATTTGATTGCGACTTAGGTTGTGATGTCTGAGCAACTCCAGTACAGTATTTTCTTTTTTGTTTTTTAGCAAAACTAGAACCCAGTCCAGATGCTTCAGACCAATTGTCGCAAGCAGCGGAAAGATCGTCATTTTGATAGTGTATCTCTCCCAGTGCTTCAAATATCTTCTCGTCATCTTGAATAAATGCCGCGGCCATTTTTAGACTGTTTTCCGCAGCGATGTAATTTTCAAGTTGGTATTCAGCTAATCCTAGAAGTTGACTTGCTTTAGGAGAGACACCATTGTTATCTACCCAGAGTAAAATATCCTTTCTCGTTCCTAAATATGCGCCCAAGGCATATTTTGCCTCTGCTCTTAGGAGTAAGGCGTCTTTATAGGAAACATTCTTCTTGATGACTTTGTTGAGTTCTACGATAGCGTCTTCGTATCGTTCTGTACCCATGAGATATTCGCCTTTGACATAGATAAAGCCTAGTTCACTATCTAGCTCTTGCCCTATAGCAGGGAAGAAGAAAGTGGCGAGGATAAATGTCAGTGCGAGATATTTCATTTTATCGTGTTATACAAAGATACTAGGTTTCATCATAATTTAGACGGATTAAAAACATATTTGTTATTATTATGCGTCCATTTGATTCATAAATATTCGTTAAAAAAACTCACAAATGAATAAAGCATACATAGTTTCAGCAGTACGTACACCTCTTGGGAGCTTTGGAGGCAGCCTTTCCTCTTTTTCTGCAACCCAGCTAGGTACATTTGCTATACAGGGAGCGCTCGATAAAGCAGGCATCCCAGCAGACAAGGTAGAAGAGGTATATTTTGGGAATGTATGTCAAGCAAATCTAGGCCAAGCTCCGGCAAGACAGGCGGCCTTAGGCGCAGGAATTCCTAATTCAGTCCCATGTACGACAGTAAACAAAGTCTGCTCTAGTGGCATGAAATCTATCATGTTAGCAGCCCAAAGCATAATGTTAGGTCAGAATAAGATCTTAGTGGCAGGGGGCATGGAATCTATGTCTAATATTCCCTTTTATATCCCTAAGGCAAGGTGGGGCTATAAATTTGGGGGCGGTGAGCTTGTAGATGGTTTAGAAAAAGATGGGTTGCGAGATGTTTATGAGCAGGGTCCCATGGGACAGTTTGCTGATAATACGGCGACGAAATATGAGATAAGCAGAGAAGAGCAGGATGCGTTTGCAATCTCTTCCTATAAACGATCTGCAGCGGCAACGGAGAATGGCAAATTTAAGGACGAAATAATTCCAGTATCCGTCCCGCAGAGAAAAGGAGATCCCTTAGTTATTTCTGAGGATGAAGAATACAAGAAAGTGAAGTTTGAAAAAATCCCTAATCTAAGACCTGCGTTTTCCAAAGATGGAACAGCAACAGCGGCAAACTCTTCTACAATAAATGATGGCGCCTCCGCTCTTTTAGTCGTGAGTGAAGAAGCATTAAAAGCTCACGGCCTGACTCCTATTGCTGAGATTTTATCTTTTGCTGATGCAGCACACGAACCCCAATGGTTTACAACTGCTCCTAGTAAAGCCGCTCCTCTTGCATTAGAACGTGCTGGAGTAAATATAAATGATGTAAATTATTTTGAAGTCAATGAGGCTTTCTCCGTAGTCACCCTTGCCTTCAATAAACTTTTAAAGGTTGATAACGCAAAAGTGAATGTCCACGGCGGTGCTGTTTCTCTAGGTCACCCTCTTGGTGCTTCTGGAGCTAGGATAGTAACAACATTAAATCATGTACTTAGACAGAATGGTGGCGGAATTGGATGCGCTACACTTTGTAATGGTGGTGGTGGTGCGAGTGCAATGGTGATTAAAGTGTAAAAATCAACTGAAATGAATAGAGCTATAAAAATTTAGCCACTCTGTGGCTATAATTAATCGTAGTTTTTCTTCTTCATGTTCTGATAAGATGCATCGTAATTTTTCATTTAAATTTTTATTTGCATTTGCATTTTAATTTTCATTTTCATTTTAATTTGCATTTTAATTCTATTTCAAACTTGACCTTGCTCGTCTTTTATAAATCCCAATCCCGTAGGATATAATCAGTGGCAATATCAATACGGATGACACTCCAGTTAACAACATTAAAACCATGTAGGATGCATCATGTGGTGTAGGATTCCTTACTCCACCCATGATATTAAAAACTACTCTATGCAAATTTAATGCTGTCAAAATTGAAATTATCAAACAAATAGGCATCAAAGTTACTGTCAAAATATTCCAAAAAGCGAGTCTAGTGAATTGCTTTAAAAAATAATACAGGAGCCCTAACCTCCATGCAGCCACAATAGCAAGAAACCAAACATTTATACTATTTGCAGTTTCTATTGACAAAAATCGTTCAACTGGTATCGCATAAAAAATCGCTGGAAATGAGGTTAATCCAATGAATGTCACTACTGTAAAGTAATTCCAGTTGTCAACTTTAAATGGAAGCAAGATTGTCCAAATTAACGCTGCTAAAACAAATATATATATTACAGAACCCAAGCCTAGGTGCTGTAATATATTCGCCCCTGCATCATCCCAATAACGCCCCATCCCTACTACCCAAGTTCCCACTAGGCCTGCAATAAAATGTGTTCTATTAAACTGGAGCATTTCTTCTCTTGACAAGCTGAAAGTCAATAGCTTAATAATTGTATTGAATGTATTCATTTTGATTTATATGCCAATTTGTTTTTTAATACTTGTCTGAATTTTGTTTTCCTCTCTTTCACAGCATCTTTAGAATACACATTGGACATTAAGCTCTGAAAACTGTTTTCCAATTCCTTAACAGTAAAATTTTTAGGAATAAAGTTTACATCAAATAAAGTACATTTATCCCAATAGTTATCCCTTAGCAATCTATTTTCTTTTAAAAGTTGATTATATAAACTTGTTCCTGGAAATGGAGTTAACAAAGTAATCTGGACCTCTGATAAATTACTCTCTTTAATAAATTGTTCTGTTTCTTTAAACGTTTCTGACGTATCAGTATCAAATCCTAAAATAAAGCAGCCATTTACTGAAACCCCATAAGACTGAACTGTATCGATTGCTTTTATGTAATTGTCAAACTGTCTAAATTTCCAATTGTTTCTATCAATCCCTTTTAAAGTATTTGCGTTTGATGTTTCAAAACCAATTAAAACTTGAGCACAATTTGAATCAGCAAGTAAGCCTAATAATTCTTCATCATAAGCAACAGAAATGTCCGTTTCTGTAAACCATTTCATATCATATTTTGAGAAAAGTTTTAATAATTTCTTAGACCAAACTTTGTCTACAAAAGTATTGTCATCTGCTAATTCAATGAAAGGCCTATCCCATATCTCAAATATCTTATTGATTTCCTTTTCTATCTGAAATATTGATTTTTTCTTATACGCACTTATAGTGCGAGACGCTGCGCAAAAACTACAATTCAAAGGACAGCCTCGTGTTGTTTGAATTGTTAAACGATTGTATTTAGTGATGTCAAGTAATTCATATTTTGGAATCTTTGCGGCATCAAAATGAAACGTATAATTTGGATTTTTAATTGAACTATAAATTTGTTTTAAATTTTTGTTCTCAAAGTCTTGAAGGACTTTTGGCCAGATTATCTCCCCCTCTCCTTGGATAACACTATCTGCAAATTGAATTGCTTCATCTGGTACAGCGGACACGTGTAGTCCTCCTATAACAACTTTGATATTAAGTTTCCTAAACCGCTTAGCCAAAGCGTATGTTTCATTTATTCTAGCCGTCAATGAAGAAAAGGCGATTATATCAGGCTGTTCATCTAGTATCTGATTTACTTCTACCTCAGTGTAGACGTCAAGTTCCTTATAGATGATTTCCCAATTATCTGGAGTATGTGCTGCAAGGGTTAATAAACCTAAGCTTGGCAGACTTGCAATCACATGACTTCTATCTACAAAGCCTGGAAGCGTTAAGCCTAATTCCAGAAGTTTCTTGTTATAAACTCTGACCCCGCTCATTGAAATCAATATGGCTTTATATTGATTGTTCTTCATTTTTTGAATAGGTATATATTTTATCTTTCTATTGCATTCTAAACTATAAGATAGGTGAATAAAATATAGAATACCTCCTTAGCGTATACTTTCAGCAATAAGTCTTAGTAAAAAAGTTTCTCGTTCTATTGACATACCTTTCTTCTCACTGGTTGCCATTGTCACTTTATTATGTTCAATGGCTTTATGAATATTCATCCATACTGCTTTCATCCCATTTTTTGTTTCATAAGACTCCATCTTTGATTTTCCAAGTTCCTTATTAATATCACATGTATAGCAATAAGAAATCATGTGCTGAATATCATAATCTGGCTTATACCATGGTCTGTACTCTTCATAAGCGCCAAAGGGCTTTATGTTTTTAATGTCTTTGGCTCCAGTTTCTTCAGTAAGTTCTCTGATCATCCCTTCGATTTGATCTTCTCCAAAGTCCAAACCTCCACCAGGAAGACTGTAATCTTGATATCGCTCAGTATATAGTAATAATATTGTTTCACCTTGGATTGCAATACTCCTGGTCGCTAGTCTTTTGAAAATTGATTTATTTTCTAAACTTTCTATCTCTGGATGATAATGGGTTTTTAAAATTTGCATTTAATCCGTCTATATTTAATGTAAAGCTAGACCAATTCGTTACAATCAATAGCATAAGAATTACAAACGATAATTATATCTAAAGAAAAAATAGAATTGTTTCATAAGTTATTAATGCTGCTTTAGAAAATCTACGACTTTAAGCACTAAATTCTCGTTCCTAAGCTTGTGATAGAAACCATCTGAAATAACCAGTTCAACATTGCGATTTGCCTTTTGAAGTAGATGCTGCATTTTGTAAGCGTTCTCGTAAGATGTGGTCTGGTCCTGTTTATCATGAATTATAAGAGTCTTCCTTGGCTTTATTCTTTTCAAAAAAGTATCATGGCTGTAATGGGAGATTGGGTATCCTGCATATGATTTAAAATATTCAGCGAGATACTGATTCGCTTTTTCTGTAAACTTGAGTTTGCTATTAAAGTCTGCTATAAATTCATTTGCATCATAAGGAGAGGCCAAAGATATGTAGCTCTGCACAGGATACTTTTGATGGAACATAAAGCTAGCACAGGCAAAACTTCCAATTGAGTGTCCTATAAAATGATCCATGTCACCATGTTCTCTAATAAGTGTATCTATTGTTTTTTCATAAAGTGGAATCGTACATATGCGTCCACCAGAATTACCATGTCCAGGCGCATCAAACGCATAGAGTGTATACTGTGTCTTATCAAAAGCCTGAATATAGGATTTCCATCTATAGCTATTGCTTTGCCAACCATGGACAAATAATACGGATTCTTTCCCATTACCCCATTTATAGCACTGGATCTTTTTGTTATCAAAACTTATACTGAATCTATGGCTACTATTCAGAAATTCATGATGGTGCTTTTGCAGCTTTGCCTTAAAAGGGAAGGCAAACAAATAAAAAGCGTGTCTAGCAGATCCTCTGGGGTTTATCCAAGAGAATGCTTTGAGATAAAAAGTAATAATTTTTAGAATAAATTTCATTTCATATATCATTTAGATACCGTACGGTATCTTCAAGGGTAAAAAAATTAGATCAGTATTCGTTTGATTTCTGCTTTTAAATATTTGCTTATGGCATTCATATGTTTGTTTGTGTCCATAACTTTTATCATCATCACTGCTCCCTCTAAGGATGAGATAATAATGGATGCAAATCCTGGGATGTCAACGTCCTTTTTTATCTGACCATGTTTGACTCCATTTTGTATAACCAAGCATAGATTGTCATACATTAAATTCATTACTTTTTTTACTACAAGTTTGAGTTTAGGGTTATTGTCGTCCACTTCAATGGATGCATTCATTAAAGGGCAGCCGCCCTTGAAAGGTGGATTTTTATGATAAGCTTCAAAATATTTTAGAATTGCATGCAGCTTTTGTTCTGCACTATTCGCCTTAGCTATTCCCTTTGAAACATCTGCTAATAGTTTATTACACATAAACATGAGCGCTTCTTTTTCTAAATCGGCTTTATCTTTAAAATGTCTATAAATTGCCCCCTTGGTCAGTTGTGAAGCAGCGCAAATCTCACTCAAAGAAGTAGCCTTATACCCTTGGGTATTAAACAAAATGCTCGATTGCTCAAGTATCGTCAATCTTGTTAACTCCGGATTACGCATACTCGAAGATACCGATTGGTATATAACTTTACAAGTGTTTTATATAAAACTTCTGTATTATCCTCTATTTTGATGATTCGCCGTATACCAACATAGCATTACAAAGTAAAATGCTGAAAAGCAAATGGAATTAAAACTGCTATTGAATTCTATTTTTTCTATTAATCTTTCAGCTGAATTTTAATACTTTAGACAATATGAAACGAAGATCATTTTTTAGAAAAACTTCTGCCCTAGTGGGGCTTGGGCTAGGTGTGAGTTCTTGCGCAAATACATCCAACAAAAAAGGAAACGAAGCCTTTAAAGTTTTCGCCACTATAGAACAAAACAAAGTCTTCTTCTATTCAGAAGTAATTAATGAGTCTATAAAAGTGATTCATATCGCTGATACACATTTATTTAAAGATGATGAAAGAGGAATTCCTTATCAAGCATATAGTAATAGAATGGCTAAGGCCTATAACCAAACAACGCATTTTCAGACAGGTGTAAAAACAAACCCAGAAGAGGCTTTTGTGCAAGCATTGGCTTTTGCAAAAGAAAAAAATGCTGATTTAATTACCTTAGTAGGAGATATTTTTAGCTTCCCTTCAGAAGCAGCAATTGAATGGGTACAATCAAAATTGAAAGAGACTGGCATTCCGTATATCTACACTGCGGGGAACCATGATTGGCATTATGAAGGTATGGAAGGGACTTTGGATACCCTACGTGATACCTGGATTGAAAAACGATTACTTCCTTTATATCAAGGGAAGCATCCTTTAATGGCGGCTTATGATCTTAAAGGCATTCGGTTCTTGGCAATTGATAATTCTACCTACCAAATTAATGATGAACAATTGGTATTTTT
>CALCMJ010000138.1 GCA_937967615.1 uncultured Saprospiraceae bacterium | reverse complement strand
AAACAATAGATCAAAGCACCTAATATACCCAAGGTTTACTCTTCGTAAACTTAATTATATTCATTGGAATCCAGTTAAAGATGGAATAGTCCTTAAGCCAGAAGATTATTTGTATAGCAGCGCAAGAAATTATACCTCCTTTGAAAATTGCTTATTGGATGTAGAATGTATCGATTACGGAATTGACATTGGTTTTTTAATGATGTAAAGAGTATCATATTATCAAGTGAGATATTAGGTATAAGTTACAAACTTATACCAACGAGACACACCCTATTTGCATATTTGAAAATTATTCCTATCTTTTAATCCTATGCATCGCAGAACTTTCAATAAAATACTATCTACAGGAATCCTTGCAAACAGCTTCCCCATAAAAACTATGAATACCACCACTAAAAAGAAAAGATATCTAAGACCTAATAGCAACGTAGGCCTCATCACACCTTCTGGTAGAATTACGCAAGAAAAGCTAGACAAGGCGATTGCAAATATAGAAGCACTTAAAATTAATTACACCCTTGCTGATAATGTGATGGCAAACGATGGCTACCTCGCAGGACAAGACCACTTAAGAATTCATGACCTGCATAAAATGTACGCTGATCCTGACATTGACGCAATCTGGTGTGTACGCGGAGGATATGGTGCCACTCGCATCGTTGACTATTTAAATTACGAACTGATCGCTAAGAACCCTAAGCCTCTTATCGGCTATAGCGATATCACTGTATTACTCAATACCATTTACCAAAAAACGGGCAGCCCTTGTTTCCATGGACCAGTAGCCGCATCAACAATGTCAGACTATACGATAGAGCACCTTAAGCCACTCTATGGACTTGATTCCAAATTTACAATCTCAATCGCAGCAGCCAACATTGAAAAACAGACAGACAAGTCAGTCTACCAATACAAAGAACTCGTCCCAGGAAAAGCAAAGGGCAAACTTGTAGGGGGAAATCTTACTCTTATCAGTTCAATGGTGGGAACAGATCATGCACTCGTCGCAAAAGATAAGCTTGTCTTTCTAGAAGATATTGGCGAAGAACCTTATCGTATAGATCGCATGCTGACGCAATTAATCTCTTCTGGATTCTTTGAAGGTGTCCGCGGTGTTATTCTAGGTGTCTTCGCCGGCTGTCACAAAAAAGATGAACATTCTAAAACTCTAGTAGAAGTTGTGGGCGAACGTATGTCTAGAATAAAAGCACCTTCTGCTTACGGTTTTTCATTTGGACACATTGATGATCAATGCAGTTTTGAAATAGGTCAGATGGCTGAGATGGATACTGGGGCGAAGACGATAAGCTTGTTTCCGTAGATGTATTGTCCAGAGTTAATTCTTATTGATATTATCTGATTTGGCGCTTCTTATTAATCTTTATAGTTTAGAATTATATAGATTTCTCCACTGCGGTCGAAATGAAAAATAGCTGTGTTTGTATATGCATCAAAAAGAAAGCCATAATCTCGTCGCTCTTAAACCGCTCTCTCCTAGTCTCTCAGTCCTCTTTCCTCAGCCCTCAGTCCCAATGCATTACTAAGCACTCTCTTTCAAATACCGCTCCGTCACTATAGAAAGAAACAAACTCAAAATACAATACGCAGTAAATAAATAAAAACCCATCTGCAAACTTGTATGATCTTGCGTTGTAACAATATTCAATGCCTTCCCTCCCCCAGCTATTTGTGCAAGCTGATTAGAGAGAATACTATCGAATCCTATATATGCCATAAAGATGGCTACGACAAATACATCTGCCATAGACCATTTGCCCGACTTAAGCGCAAGCCAGTTTAGAAATTTATTTTCTCGCAACTTGGACGGATTCCAGATTGCAAACATTGATGCCAAAATCTTACTCAATGGAAACAGGATACTAAACGCAAGAATGAGCACGCCTACAAAAATTGTTTGAATGCCTCCATACTCAATCAGGATTCGCACTACATCCAATATAGATTTGCTCTGAAAAAAAAGTACCTGATCTTTAAAGGCGATCTCCTCTCCCATTATGGAAAATGCCAATTCCAATACTCTCGCATCAATGTCTATCATAGGCGTTGTAATACCACCTATTAACAATACAATCGCAGCTAAAACTAATAGTGTATAATACAATGCATTATGCGCATAGCTTCTAAATATAAAATACAAAAGGAAAATTAGAATAGCCGCAAGGATCATACCCACTCCATACTGAACTATTTGCTTATCTAAGACCTCTCTCTCAGCTACTAATTGTTTTGAACAATCCAGGATCTCTGGACAACCATATTTATCTGAAATAAAAGTCAAAGTAGATGCATCCACAGATACTCCTGAACTTGCCATTAATTCATCAATCTTCTTTTGGATGTATTCCTTTATCCCCTTCTGAGTATCCACGTTCTTTAATTCGGCCATGATCTCGTCAGTCCATCTTGGGATATTCTTTCTAAAATCGTCTACATCGAAGGCTACATCATAGGCTACCTTCTTGATCATCTTCTCAAATGCATTTCCAGAATCCTTCTGTTGATCTAAATAAATCTTTACTTCATCGATGAGTTTATTCAATGCCTTTTTGACATAACCTCTTAACGCTTCGTTGTTATCTCCCGTAAATTCAAAATCTTGGATCTTTGTTGCGATGATATCTGAGATTTCAGATTTCCATGTATTCATGTTTAGCATACCATGCTTCACTGAATGGATTTCTGCGATTTCCTCTGAGATGATTTGCTTCTTTTTTGATATGCTGTGTATCTGTATTAATAGATAGACGGAACCCGCAAGCAGGAGCATTGCCAGAATGGACACAATGTTAAAGTTGTTGTTTTTCATAGTCAAGACATGGTTAGTACCATGGTGACGATAAAGATAAGAGGATTGTTAACTGAAATATTAATTATTGTTGATAATTAATATTAAATATTGGTTTTGATTCTATGGGGTATACTATAATATAGACAGGTTACAATACATCTAAAACAAAAGAAGCAAGCTCTTACGCTTGCTTCTTCTATTGGTTAGCAAAATCGAAAACGATTTTTCGCTTAGAATTGATTGATAAGTTCAGTTGCCTTCCTTGCTGAAGGAAACTTCCCGTCTATTATCTGTTGTAGATATGTTTTAGCTTTTGTTGGATTGTCTTGATCTAGGTAGATTGTTGTTAGCCACCATAATGCTGTGTCCTTTTGCCCTGAAGGTAAACTCAGAAGTGCATTAAAACTATCAATAGCTTCATCCTGTTGACCGTTTTTTGCAAACGCTAAACCACGTAGTAGTAATATATCAGCTTGATTGACGTAACTGTCACTAAGAGCAACTACTTTGTCAAAATCTTGACTTTGATATGCTTCTAAGACCGGGTGTATGTTTTCGTTTTCATGTGAACGGGTCCCTGATTTATTAAGGGCATCAAGATTGATGGATTCATGTGCTGTCTGCTGCGCAGCAAGTTGCGCTTGCGCGAAATTCATATTCTGAGCTGGCATCATAAAATAAGCTGCAGCAAGCAGTAAAGAAATAGAAGCTGCTAAGCCAATCCACCATTTACCTAGAGATATTGTCTTTTTTTCTGGTACAATAACTGGAATTTCTTGCATGGCTTCTTTTTGTTTCCTGAGTACATCCTGGTGTCCAGGTAAAAACAACTCGTAAGCCGTATTTTTTGCAAGTTCATATTGTTCAACCTTGGTATTGAAATCTGAATCGTCTTTCAATCTTTTCTGAAAAGATTGTAACTCTTCTTCGTTTAAATCCAGTTGAAAAAACCTTTCAATTATGTCGATTTCCTTTGCGAGCATGGTTGTTTAATTATATTGTTTGAAAAGAAATAGCAATTCTCAATGAAATCTCTAGACTAACAAGTTTGATAATATTACTTAAGATATTTTAATATTCATTTCTGATAGTTCCTGGAAGAATAGCTTTGTCACTTTCTTGATGCATCGCTTTTTCTTCTCAACTATAGTTTGATAACTTCCTGTATACGACAATTCTGTCTTTAGATTCTTTAAACGTTCCCCATCATATATGTTCCGTTCAATTAATGCTTTGCAGTCTTCGCAGAGTTTACTTATCGCATTTTCTAAGGCTACTAAGTATTGTTGTTCTACTATCTGATTATTATGGTGTTCGTTTTCTGGTGTACTCTCATTTATCATTTTGCCGTTTTTGTATTGATGCATCAATTTAGTCTGGTCTAGTTCGACTAATTTTAAACTACTCTTCTTATTAAGCTTCCTAGATTCATCTACATAATTATTGCGAACCATTCTAAAAATGTATCCCTTAACATTTTGCTCTGGCAACTTCTCATTATGTAGTACAAAGCGCTCCCAAAACTTGGTCATACCATTTAGGTACACTTCCCAAGCCATATCCTCACTCCCAGTCAGTGATATCAGGGCTCCTTTAAAATGAAGCGGATAATCAGCAGATACTGTGCTGTTAAATAAGGCATTATTCCCCTTTTTGCTTTCTGCTATTATTTTAGGCCAGTTATTTTCAAGCATTGTTCCCCGCTTTCTTTGAAATTATTGTTAAAAAGGTCCTTGTAACTACAAGACGTAAATATGATTAAATATAATGCGTTTGAAAGAAATTTAATTTATTTTTGATTTTGGGCATTATATTTTCTTAAACCTTCGTCTATTAAAATAGATAGGTAAAAGTACCGTCTTCTATAAAGACCAGGCAAATGAATCGTCTAGGACAATTAATTACGATTAGGCAGGATACTTAATTTATTTTCTTGTTTTCAAAGGTCTACTTATTTATCTTTTTGTTTGGATTAGCTCTATTGCTATAAATGATAAGTTCTATACAAACAATTAGATAACAGAACTATTTCAACTAATAAACTTAAAAGGACAAATTATGAATCTCAAATTCTCTTATATCTTATGTATTCTACTCGCATGCTTAATTGTAAATCCCGCTTTTGCACAGACACCTGTTAAAGTAAAGAAATCAAAGAGTGGAAATCCTAAGAAAGAATATTGCATAGCCCCTATGGGAAATCTGGTATTCTATCATTTGGTCAATACAATGGGCGATGCTATTTCAATAGATTATATAGAAATTGATATACATGATAACTCAATTAGTGAGATAGAGTATTGGGTAAATAATCAAATTATAAACGGAAATTCAATTTTCCCATTAACAGTACCTAAAGGTGGAGTACTTGAAATTATTTGTTATACCGACGAAAATTTCTTTGACACGCATATATCTTTTGGGAATCCTCTAGTTGAATCAACGTTTGCTTGGGGCTTTCACCATAATGAAGAATTCTATTCAGAGGAGGTCCCTATAAGTATTGATATTTGTGGTAATCTAGCTATTGAGAAAGGTGATGATGTTGGTGATGAAGGTGATGATAATAACGAAGATGATGATGAAACACCAGATAACTGTGAACTCATGTACTCTGACATTTTAACATTTACTGTTAGTAATAGAATAACCTGCGAAGTCACCATTGCTGGATTAACTGCTAGTTTTGAAAATAATCCATATAACGAAATAGAATCTATAATAATACTTGACGCAAATAATGAGGAAGAATTATCAATACCTCATTCTGTTGCTCCTTTAGATGAAGAAGATGATCATGTCCATGTACAACTTTTACTATCAAAGCCATTGGGTTATCCTAATTATGGGAACGCGGATGAAGAACAATCGTACAACATTGTCTTTGATACTGAAAACACAATGGGAGAATTTTCATTTGAAAATTCAGATACCACATACTATGATTTTGGACATTGTGGAGAAGAAGGACTTATCACGGATGATGAAGTACAATATGATTTACAAGTTTTCCCTAATCCAGTATCAGAAAATACTGTAGCTGTCTTTGAAGTACCTACAAAAACAGCACTCGTTTCTGCCTACCTAATCCCAATGGACCTAGGAGGCAAAGGCCTAATACAAGTAATTGATAATGAAGTTTATCCAAGAGGGGAACATTTAGTGCATATTCCATATTCAAAATTAAAAGGTGGCTTGTATCAACTCATTATTGAGATGAATGGAGAGAAAAAATCTATATCTATCTTGCAAGCAAAAAAATAGTCGCTGGCATATTATAGCGATTTAAAAACTTGGGTGGTTTGTATAGAATTAATGATACAAATCACCCAAGTTTTTTTTTATATTGTTTTAGTATGTAAATCTATTCTCAACCATTTAAATCTATAGGTCATACTTCTTGCAAATTGTACAATCTTACTTATTGCCCATATAAATGAAAAAAGCAGCGTTCAGTTTTTTATTTCTCCTGGTCTTCATTTCTACGTGGGGGCAAACTGATGAGCAAATTCAAGATGAAATACTCGAACTGTTTGGCACTGTGCAAACCTTATTAGATCAAGACAAAAGCGAAGAATCTAACTCTGTATTACTAGAAATTGACAGCCTATGTCTGAAAGTAAAAAACTATCAATATCTATTATACTCTAACATACTAAGGATAAGTAATCACCATGACTTACTGCAATACAAAAAGATGCGCAGTTTGTTAGACCAAGCAGCAAGTGACGTTGAAAAGTACCAATTAACCGAAGACGAAGGCGTAAATATTGCGCTTTCATACTTAGAGGGATGCTACTATTTTGACAATGGAAACAACGATATTGCAGAAACCTTCTATAAACCTATCCTGGATTATAAAGGTGATTTTAGTTTTAGGATAGATGATGTTTACCACACACTGGGTTCAATCCAATTCAGAAGAGGAGATTACCAACAAGCAATTAATTATTACAAAAAGACAATTAGTGTTGACGAAAATCACAAGAACTTCACAGCAGTAAGGGCTTCATGGGAAAAGAATATTGCGAATGCTTATCGTAACCTACAAGAATACGAGCAATCTTACAAGCATTACTTAGTGAGTAAAAACATTATTGAAACCTATGAAGTCAATAAGACATCTAAGAAATATTATTCAGACATCTATGTAAACCTGGGAGAGTATTACCATACTGTAGGTAAATACGACACTGCACATTACTACCTAGACTTGGCACTAGAATTTGAACCTGAAGAAGATATCTTGATAGAATATTATCAAAACAAAGGTGTGACACTCTTGAAACAAAAAGAATTCAACAAGGCACAAGAATCACTTAAGATAGCAGAGCAAAAGAGAATCGCGCTCCATTCTGATAGACATGAAAAACTTGCTAAGACATATCTGACAATCGGAAATGTCTATAAGCAACAAAATAACTATCCGCTGGCATTGGAGTTTTACCAAAAGGCACTTATTGCAAGCACACTCGATTTTAATGATAGAAACCCAAAAAATAACCCTAAGTCTAATATTATTCTATCTCAGCTGACTATGTTGCAGAGCCTTGAGGCCAAGGCTAGTATTTTTACATCTCAAGAAAACTATAATGATGCTTTAAACACGTACGCAATTGCGCAATCGCTTATTGAAGAAATGCTCAGAAAAAACATAAGAGCAAGCGAGTCTCGATTCTTCCTAGTAAACAAATCTAAAAGCCTATACGAATCAGCAATTCAAACTGCATTAAAGAAAGGAGATCAGAAAGCAGCTTTTTCTTTTTCTCAAAAAAGTCACGGCCTATTGCTTTGGCAAAATTATCAAGAGAATCAAGCCACACAAAATTCCGGAATACCTGACTCATTGTTAAAGAAAGAACACAATTTAAAAATTGAAATAAGCGAGACCGAACGTCAACTATACAAAGCCCATCAATCCAATTTAAAAGAGGAAATAAAAGGATTTGAAGGGACTATTTTTGAATTAAATCTTGAATACCAGACATTGCTAAAATCACTAGAGAAAGACTTTCCACAATACTATCAACTAAAATATGTCGCACTGGATGCTCCTTCCATTTCATCCATTCAATCAAAACTTCTAGATAAAGAAACTGCAATGTTCGAATATTTTTTAGGAGAAAAAACAATTTACTTATTCGTAATAACAAAACAAAAAATAACTGTTTCTCAAAAAGATATTCCTGAAAATTTTAATTCAATCGTAAGTGATTTCCGCTCAAGTTTGAGTGAACCAAATTCAGAAACTTTTGATGCATATTGCGCGAATGCTACCCTTCTTTATAAGTTGCTTTTAGAAGATGCAATGACACAAACTTCAAATTTGAAAAATATAATTGTAATTCCAGATGAAGAATTGAATTACATCCCATTTTCCTCATTGATAGCCTCCATTCCCACCGAAGTTAAGAATAACGCTCGATATGATTTATTGCCCTTCCTTGTATATGACTATAACTTCTCCTACAACTACTCAAGTGCACTTTTCCCAAAACAAAAGCACACTATACCAGAGGACAATCTATTAGTAGGTTATGCTCCTTCGTTTTTAGACCCTACTGATGATCAACCAAGCTTAGATTCCTTGTTGCATAATGTAGATGAAGTCTTACTCATTAATAAACTTGTAGGAGGTCAAATTTACTTGGATGACAATGCTACCTTGGATCAATTTAAAAAAGACATTAACAAGTACAAAATTGCCCATTTAGCTACACATGCTTCCTGTAATGATAGCATTCCCGCTGATAGCAAAATACATTTTCACGATAGTCCATTATATGCAAACGAAATATACAATCTGCCGCATCAACTCAGTATGGCTGTTCTAAGTGCATGCGAAACAGGTAGCGGGAGAATCAGAAAAGGAGAAGGAATAATAAGTATGGCACGCGCCTTTATCTCAAGCGGCTGTCCAAGTGTAATCACAAGCCTCTGGAAAGTTAAAGACGAACAAACATCTCAGATCATGACCCATTTTTATCTACATCTAAAAAATGGCAAGAAAAAAAATGTCGCTCTTAATCAAGCAAAAAGAGATTATTTAATTGAGAACACTAGTAGTTCTTACTACCACCCCTATTATTGGGCGACCTTCGTTCCTATAGGTAATATTGACAGTATCGTACAAACAAGTAACTCATACATATATTATGGCTTACTTTTACTTTTGCTCTTACTCATTCTTCTTTTTATTTGGCTTAAGAATAAAAAATAATTCCTCCCTTCTTAAGAATTTAATTTCCAACGCATTATTTTTTCTCAATCCTCCGTCTTCTAAAATAGAGAACACAAACAATACATAATCTTAATTCCCTTTAGTTGTTCTCTACAAATTCGTCGTTTTTAAATATTGTAAAAAACAAAAAACCTTCCATTGTGCGATAGAAGGTTTAAACAGCCTAGTTATAGTAGGCAGTCAATTTATATAACATTAAGATAGCACTATAACCGCTATTTTCAAAACATACTATTATGAAAACTAAGAACAAATTTTATTTACTCTTTGCATTCTTCTTGATGAATTTTGCATTCACGCAAACGATGTTTAGTCAAAACGGTCAGTACGACGTCAAAGCTGTAGCTGATTGCTCTGAACTCGATCAAGGAAATTACTATGTTGAAATTTATTTAAAAGCCCATTCAGCTAGTACCACATTTAGACTGGCAGAGCAAAACTATCGCTTTTCATTTACAGATAATGATGCTATCCAAAACCCTACTCCCGATGCAACAAATGGAATGTCAGGAATCATTACAGATGCAACTGGCGAAATTTCATTTTTCGATAACATCACTACAACTGGGAGTTTAGACACCGTTGTAAGTTTTAATTTTGAACTTGTGGGTGGCGCAGGCTACTTTATAACTGATGTCGATTGGACATATATTGGGAGAGTCAAATTTGATGTCTTGGATGCATGTAAACCTGTAGAGATAAAAATCCATGATAATGAAATCATTAATTTTCCTCCAACAGTGATCATAGAAAAATACAATGGATTTTTATTTGGCGTAGACGAGGGAGATTACATTTTTGAAAATAGTGCAGGATGCCCTACAGGTCCCGTAGGTAAATACAAAGTAAAAGCAGTTTCTGATTGTTCAGAACTGGATCAAGGAAACTATTATGTAGAAATGTACCTTCAGGCAAACGATGCAAGCTCAACATTTAGATTATCTGATCAAAATTACCGCTTTTCATTTACACCAGGCACAATAGCAAATCCAACTCCTGATCAGACAGGTGGTTTAGATGGGATTACAACTGACCCTACTGGTGCTGTTTCTCTATATGATGGAATCACTACGACAGGAAGTTTAGATACCGTAGTAAGTTATAATATAGAATTAAGTGGAGGCCCAGGTCATTATATTTCTGATACCGATTGGACATATATTGGGAGAGTAAAATTTGACGTCTTGGATGATTGCAAGACAGTAGATATTAAATTGCATGATAAACAACCGATTAACTTTCCTCCAACATTCATTGGTGAAAAATATTGTGATTCATGGTATACCGCAGAAGAAGGAAGCTATGAATTTGAAAAGAATGCAAACTGTCCAGCTGGCCCAGTAGGACAATATAATGTCAAAGCTGTGGGAGATTGCTCTGAGGTAGGACAAGGAAATTACTATGCAGAGATATACCTACAAGCAACAGATGCAACTACGACGTTTAGAGTATCTGATCAAAATTATCGTTTTTCATTTACGCCGGGCTCAATTGAGAATCCAACTCCTGATCAAACAGGTGGGCTAGATGGAATGACAACAGATCAAACAAATGAAACTTCTCTATATGACTGGATTACTACAACTGGTAGTTTAGACACAGTTGTGAGTTATAACATAGAGCTGAATGGTGGTCCGGGATATTTAATTACAGATGTTGATTGGACATATATTGGGAGAGTCAAATTTGATGTATTGGATGCGTCTATCCCAGTTGAACTCGTAATTCATGATAAAGATCCAGACAATTTCCCACCAACATTTATAGGCGAGAAAGATTGTGAATTATTATATACAGCAACAGAAGGAGGCTACGTCGTTGAAGACTGTTTTGTCCCTACTTGCACACCTACAGAGATAGCGAATGATGGTTTTGAAACAGATTGGGGAATTTGGAACGATGGAGGTGGCGACTGTCATTTTTACACGTATGCACCTTATGCGCCTACTGGTTCAAACTCAATACGACTAAGAGACAACACTGGTGGCTCTGACATGTATACTGACGCACTTGATTTGACACAATATGATGAGATCACGGTTGACTTTGCTTTTAAGTCAGTAGGCATGAATAATGGACATGATTTTTGGTTGCAGGTTTCCACTGACAATGGTTCAACTTTTACAACAGTTGAAGCTTGGGTACATGGAGTAGATTTTACAAACTCCCAATCCACAGCAACGTTAAAAACTGCAACAATTGCTGGTCCATTTACAGCTGAGACGGTACTAAAGTTTCGCTGTGATGCGGCAAATAATGGAGATCGTATTCATATGGATGATATCGTAATTAATGGCTGTCAGAATGCTAGTTCAAACTCAATAGGTTCTGTTGAACCAGAAGAAAGATTAATGTCTAGATCTTCTGACATTGAGGATACATCAATGAAACTCACTCCTAACCCTGCGTCTACTCAAGTTACGATTGCAATGAATATAAGTTCTAGTGAACGTGCGCAGATAATGATTAGAGACTACACGGGAAAAACTATGATGGAGAAAGTAGTATCAAATGAAGGCGTCCAAGAGATTCAAGTAGATGTTACTGCATTTGCTCCGGGAATTTACTTTGCGACCCTACTTGCAGATGGTAAAAACAAAACTCAAAAATTCGTAGTAGTTAAATAACAGCAACGGATAGTGGGGCAGTTGGAAAATAATTCAACTGCCCTATTCTTAAAGACTACACTTCTCAAACCAAACAGACTTCAAATATTTCAAACACATTTTAATGTATAAGATTATGAAAAATTTAAAAATTAAACTGACTATTATATTAACCAGCTTTTGTCTATTCATGGGTAACGCTCAAAACGATTTAACGACGGTTATAACCCTATTAGATTACAATAGCTGTACGAATAGAATGCTTATCAAGTATCAAGACTCTGGAGATGCTTATATCAATTCAGCCGGACTCAATCAATTCTATTACCAACTATTAATTACATTCACTCCAGTAAACGGAGTTCCATTTACTAAAGAATTACATAACATCCAATACGTTGCAGCTGGATTGGGAAATCCATGGCACAATGCTGTAGGCACAAAGTATTATGACATCCTTTTACCAGACTATTTGGCGTGTGAAAATCTAGAGGTGGATGCGGTTGTAAATCTTGACAGTCCTTATTTACATTTCGGAAGTGTTGATATTCAAATAGACATTAACGACAAATTAAATGATCCAATTGATTCAGCCACTCATATTTTAGAAAATGGTGCTCCAGTATCATTACCATTCATATCTATATTTCAAGCACCGAATGCAGATTGTGTTTCTTTTGAAATAAACCAATTTGGGAACACTATAAATTCAACTATAAATGGTAGTAATGGCCTTTTAACCTATGAATGGACAGTGTCTAAACGTACAGGTGGGCAAATCATTGGTAGCACTACCGGACCTTCTATTGCAATAGGAGGCACAGGTGTCTATTGCTTAACTGTTTCTAATCAGAATGGAGCAAGTTGCACACAGTGCATTACTGTCACAGGTATTCTGAGCCTCTAGTTTAAAATATAATTTGATCCTGTATTAATTGCCACCCTGACATTGCATAATTGCATGTCAGGGTGTTTTATTTTTAACCTGAATTGAAAAAGTGATTATGAATTTCTATTCACACAATTCAAGTCCTCGTATGCTTGCTTTAATCTAGCCTTAAAAGACTCCTCTCCTTTTCTAAGCCATACTCTAGGGTCATACTTTTTCTTATTAGGCACATCGTCACCTTCTGGGTTTCCTATCTGCCCTTGCAGGTATGGTGAAAATTCATCAACATATTCCCTAACACCTTTTGCGAATGCCCATTGGAGGTCAGTGTCAATATTCATTTTAACTGCTCCGTATTCAATTGCTTCTCTGATTTCTGCCTGAGTAGAACCTGATCCACCATGAAACACAAAGTTTATAGGATTATCAGAGTCCAAGTTGAATTTTTGCTTTACGAAATCTTGTGAGTTTTTAAGAATTTTGGGGGTCAATTCTACGTTTCCTGGCTTGTAAACTCCATGTACATTTCCAAATGCTGCAGCAATTGTAAATTTATCAGAGATAGCTTTTAATTTTTCATATGAATAAGCAACTTCTTCTGGTTGCGTATAGAGTTTTGAATTATCAATGTCTGTATTATCTACTCCGTCTTCTTCGCCTCCAGTAACCCCTAATTCCATTTCAAGAGTGATACCTACTTTCTCCATGCGCTTTAGAAATTTCTCACATATTTCTACATTTTCTTCGATAGGTTCTTCTGAGAGATCTAACATATGAGAAGAATATAGCGGATGTCCATATTTTTCAAAATGCTTCTCACTTTCTGCAAGCAAGCCATCAATCCAAGGAAGAATCTTTTTAGCACAATGATCTGTATGCAATATAACAGTCACGCCATATGCCTTAGCCATTTGATGAACATGCAATGCCCCACTTACTGAACCAGCAATGGATGCAGCTTCATTTTCATTGCTCAAGCCTTTCCCTGCAAAAAATTTAGCTCCTCCGTTAGAAAATTGAATGATGATAGGTGAGTTTAATTCCTTTGCTGTTTCTAAACAGGCATTCACTGTATTCGTGCCTACTACGTTAACTGCAGGTATTGCAAAGTTATTATCATTTGCATAATTCAATAACTCAGTGACTTCGTCCCCAAAGAGGACACCGGATCTAAATTTTGACATTCGTTTTATTTTAAAATTAAATAATTTCTTTTTCAGCAAGGTAACGCTCAGCATCCAAGGCTGCCATACACCCTGTCCCTGCAGCTGTCACTGCCTGACGATACACCTTGTCTTGTGCATCTCCACTTGCAAAAACACCTGCAATGTTGGTTTTAGAACTATCTGCTTGTGTTATTAAATACCCCGTATCATCCTTATCTAAGGCATCTCCAAAAATCTGTGTATTCGGCTTATGCCCTATCGCTACAAAAAATGCTTTTGCTGGGATAACAGATTCTTCGTTTGTCTTATTGTTTTTCACTTTAACGCCCTCTACTTCTTCTTCGCCTAAGACTTCAACTGTCTCTGTGTTCCAGTGGACCTCTATATTTTCAGTCTTTTTAACACGGTCTTGCATGATCTTAGAAGCACGCATCTCATCTCTACGAACTAGCATGTGTACTTTAGGACAAAGCTTTGCAAGATATGTCGCTTCTTCTGCAGCGGTATCCCCTGCACCTACAACAACCACATCTAAGCCTTTAAAGAAAAATCCATCACATACTGCACAGGCAGAGACACCCTTATTCATAAGTTTCTCCTCAGAAGGTATACCTAACCATTTAGCACTCGCTCCAGTAGAAATAACAACTGAATGTGCTTGAATTTCTTCACCACTTTCTGTCCATAACTTTTTCACATCACCCTCCAATTCTACTTTGGAAATTAACTCATATCTGACATCCGTCCCAAAGCGTTCAGCTTGCTTTTTAAATTCGTCCATCATAGTGGGTCCCATGATGCCATCTGGATAGCCGGGATAATTTTCAACATCAGTTGTAATCATGAGCTGTCCACCAGGTTCTTGGCCTGTGAATAAAACAGGTTTTAAATTCGCTCTGGCTGCATAGATTGCTGCTGTATATCCTGCTGGTCCTGAACCTATTATAACACAATTGTGAATATCCATTATTTTTGATTTTTAAATATGTGCAAATGTATGAGATTTAATGGTGTATTGGCATAATGAACACACGATTTATAAGCAATCTGCCTATCCGGAAGACAAAATCTATCGATTAAATACAGTTATTTATCTAATGTACTTTCATTGAACTATTCTAGTTGCTACATTTGTTAAAGAAACATGCACTTAGTTCTATTATATACCTGCATCACAAGCCTAGTTCTCTGGTCATTTATTCATGACAGAGACCAGGAAAGTATTGCTAAAATATTGCAATCTCTCTTTACAATGTGTTTTCTGGTTCTTTTGTTCTCCATTTTCTTGTCAAATGAGAATTTATCCTTAACAATCTTTCATCTAGCAAAGGATCTTTTGATTGTTTCCATTTCTGCTTTTTTAGCTCAAAAACTAAGATCGAATAAAATAGCGCTTCTGATGTTTGCCGGAATTCTCTATGTTCTCATTCCTCAGATCCATAAGGTGCAGCCTGAAACTCCCAAAACTATTCAAACGGATATCGCAGATGATGCTGAGTTTCTATTGGAATTTAAGTCAGAATTAAGTGCAGACCGGATAAAAGAAATTGAAGAAAAAACAGCTGGTAGCTTGTCAATTGCATTCGCCCCAAAAGACAAAAGCTACAATATGGATGAATATTACATCCTTGACATTAAAGACAACTCTCAGATAGATAAAACAATTCAAATTCTCAAAACAATTAAAGAAATTCGCTGGGTTGAAAAAAATGAAATCCTTAAGACTCCTGAACTTGAGACTAAAAAAGAAAAGTCCTACTTTAAAAAGAAATATTTTGATGATCCAGAAGTAGCCAAACAATGGTCCGTGAAAACTCTGGATTATGCTGCCGTTCATGCTACCCTAAAAAAGATCAAACCAAAGAAAACTGCCTTAGTCGCTGTTCTTGATGGAGGTGTTTATGGCATCCATGAAGATCTCAAAGACAACTATGTAAGCACTAAGGCTTCTTACGACAAAGACAGCAATAGTCATGGCACACATTGCGCGGGTGTTATAGCGGCTATTAGCAATAATGGCAAGGGGATCAGCTCTATGGTTCCAGATAATTCATGGGTAAAGATTACGAGCATTAAGGTCATGAATAATTTTGGGTTTGGCACACAGCAACAAATTATCAAAGGAATTATTGAAGCTGCTGACTTGGGCGCAGATGTGATATCCATGTCAATAGGTGGTGTCAGTAGTCAGATAAGAGAAAAGGCATATAGTGATGCTATAGAATATGCAAATGCAAAAGGAACAATCGTTGTTGTTGCTTCTGGTAATTCAAATGTAAATGCTAGAAAATCTACTCCTGGAAATGCCAAAGGTGTAATTGGTGTTGCAGCAATTGATACTCTCTTGAAAAAGTCGCATTTCTCTAACACTATGGAAGATATAGAAATGCCACTCAGTGCTCCTGGAACTGACATCTACTCTACAGTGGTAAACAACAAGTACAAAACAATGACTGGTACTTCTATGGCAGCCCCACATGTTGCAGCAAGTGTTGCTTTACTCAAGGCCATTGACCCATCAATAAGCACCGAACGCGCATTTAAAATCTTAAGGGATACAGGAAAAAAATCTGATAACACAAAATTAACCGGGAAAATCATTCAACCTAATCTTGCAATCAAGAAATTAATTGAAGGTAGAAGCATTTTTAATTAAGCACTTTCCAAATCCAATTTCACTCTAATCCTTTCCCCTATAACTTCTGGTTCTGCATTATTTCTGACCTTATAATTTGCTTTATTATAATAGCTTGATCGTGCTCTCAACATGGAAGCAATTTTTGTTTTAAGGCGTATAGGATTTAATCCTTTGAGCAAGGGCCTTTTATCTAGATTTTTTGATAAATTTTGGATGAGTTTTGCTTGAGATGTTTGAATGTAGACTGCAGTTCCTAGTTTTGATATGGTAAACATATTATCTGAATAGCATGGAGTCCCACCTCCTAGGGAAACAACGCGAGATTCATGCTTCTTCAAGCTTTTCAACACCTTGGATTCTATCTTTCTAAAATACGCCTCCCCTTCTTCTTTAAATATCTGTTCTATACTTCTATTTTCATATTCCTCAATTTCAAGGTCCAGATCTAGGAAAGCATATCCTAGCTTATCCGCTAAGACTTTACCTATCGTGGATTTCCCTGAACCCATAAATCCAATCAGAAATATTTGCATTCTTGTCTTCTTATTTGGAGCTAAGATAAATTAATCTAGAACTACTTCTTCTTACCCAGCAATGGTTTATCCTTTACTTTATGATATCTTAAGGCTAGTTCAATACATACTTTCAATTCCTTTTTAGGAATTTTATCATTCAATCCAAAAATGAGCGCTCTATTTCCCTCGTATTTGAATGTATCTCCATACAGTTCTTTGAAAGTGGGCACAAGTTTACTTGTACACTTAAAATAAATCGCATATTGATCTGGTGTCCTTTCTTTCCAATCAATTCGAACAGTACTCCCTTTTTTTACTAAATAGCTGGGTTCACCCCACTTAAGCGTCTCTTCCATTTGATATATCTCCTCATTTTCTTCAGCGGCTTCCAAAATTAAACTGCGCAAATATTTAATTTTAGGTTTTATCAGCTTAGGATAGCTCCTGAATTTATCATGAACAGCTGGATTCTTTATAAGGTCTAATTTGCCCATGCCTAAAATTACTGAAAGATAGTATTGATTCCTAAGGATAATTATCAATTTGAACGATACACAATGCATTGAAATATATATCTTCGCATTAATGAAATTTAGTATTCAAATATTAATTATAGCTATTGCAATCTTCGGTTGTAAATCTGATGGGAAAAACACTAAAAAATCTCCTTATCATGATTTGATCCATAATCCAGCAACTGCTGATTTGGATAATCTAGATACAGTTAACATAGCAAAAATACGAATGATTGATAATGTGTTTCATTTTGGCGAACTCAATGAAGGCGACACCTTAACACACATTTTTAAATTTCAAAATGTAGGCAAAAGAGATCTATTCATCCTTGACACCAGATCTGTTTGTGGCTGCACTGTAGCTGACATTCCCAAGGAGGCTATAGAACCAGGCAGGTATGGAGAGATTACTGTACGATTTGATACACATAGAAAAACCGAAGGGCAAGAGAAAAAACTAACTATCTTTACGAATACAATACCCAATAAACATTACGTAACTCTAAGAGGACACGTATATCCAAAAAAATAAATTATGATCTTTCTTCAAAGCAATTCAAACCCAATAAGCAATATTGTTTTTCTAGTTGCAATTATGCTTGTGATGTACTTCTTTTTTATGCGGCCCCAAATGAAACGCCAAAAGCAGCAAATGGCATTTGAGAACGATGTTAAAAAAGGCGATACGGTAGTTACTTCTAGTGGAATTATAGGAAAAATAACTAAAGTTGAAGGCGGTGTAACACATCTTCAAATAGATCAAAAAACTTTTATCAAAGTGCTTTCTTCTGCGATAAACAAAGAGATGACAGAGAATTACAATAAAGCTGCTAACACGACCACAGCAAGTGCTTAAGTATATTTACTTTGAAAGAAGAAGAAAAAAAACAAGAAAAGAAAAAGCTAGAACCTAAAGGAAAGTCTTCACAAAGCTGGGGGCTGCTTGCTTGTTTTCTTATTTCTGCATTCTTTTGGCTCACTTTAAAACTAAGTCAGGACAAGATACATTCTATGCAAATTCCTGTGGACTTTATTATGCCAGAAAATTATACAAGTACGCAAGATCTTCCCAAAAGTATTCCATTTAACATTAAGGCGCGTACCGGCAATCTGATGACACTTAATTACAGAATGCAAAGAAGTCCTTTAAAAATCCCACTGAACGAATCAAATCAATCCTATTCCAGCGAACAGCTATCAGAGATGCTGAATAAGCGAATTTATGCCAAGGTAGAAAACATTTATACTCTTTATGAAATGCCTAAAATAAATTTGGATACGATTATTGAAAAATCCGTTACACTCATAAGTAATAATGAAATTGAAGCAAAGGAAGGCTACTCTATTCTACGGGAAAAAATCACACCTTCTACCATTAAAATTAAAGGAGCTTCCAAATTATTAGATGAGATAAACTCTTTGTACCTCAGTAAGATTGTTTTGAAAAACCTAGATACAAATTTTTCTGATTCGGTTCATATTCCAAAAAATTATAGTGAACTAATAGAGCTTTCACAAGAAAAAGCAAAATTGGAAATCACGCTGGATCAACTTGTACAAAAACAAATTGAATTTTATAATTTCATTTTAAACGACACTGTTAGACTTAAACTATCTACTCCTGCCTCATTATATGACCGCATTGATAGTTCCTACTTTAAAATACTTGTATCTGATAATAAAGTTGAGATCGTTTCCAAGAATGCTGAATTAAAGATTCTAGAATTTAGTCCTGTGAGATACTAATCCAATAAATTATCGAATAATAGATACATTGCCCTTAGCTGTATATCTAAGGTCATTTGGACACACAACCATAAGACTATAGCCATAGGCATCAGGTGGTAATTCTTCTCCTAAATATGTACCATCCCAGCCTCTAGATTGATCTGCTGATACAAAAATTTGCTCTCCCCACCTATTATAGATAATGAGACGCATTTCTTTGATAAAATTACTTCTCACAAATAGCACATCATTGACATCATCACCATTTGGAGAAAAGGCATTTGGAATAAAGACATCGGTTTCATCACATTTTGGCTGTGTAACTTCAAGAAGGAATTCTGCAGTAGCAGTACATCCAAATTCATCTGTTACTGTAACCATGTATTGTGTATCCTCAATTGGATTTACTAATATACTTTCGCCTTCATCTCCATTACTCCACATGTAAGTTTCGTTGTCTTTAGGATCTACGATAAACAACTCAATAGTATCACAGAGATAAATAAAATTAGCTTCAGCCTCAATCTCCACTTCTACATTAGAAACCTGAGTTACAAAACTCAATGTGTCTCCGCAGCCAAATGCATCCACAAGAGTAGCAGTATAAATTTCTTCTCCGTCAGGCATTACAGTTACAAAAGGTCCCTGCCCTATCTTTTCACCATCAGCATTAAACCACATGATACTATCTTGAAGAATATTTGACGTCGCACTTAATGAAATGCTTCCTCCTTCACAATTGACAACTGTGTCTTGTGCAGAATTTAATTCGGGCAGAACATCAAGTAAGATCGTCTCTGAAATTGGCAATGGTGCACATACAGAATCCGTAGAACTCAGAGTTACAGTGTATTCACCCAATCCCGGATAAGTATAACATACATTTGCTAGTGTAGACGTGTCAGTATCAATTCCATTGACCCCAAAATCCCATAAGAAACTATAGGCAAACTGGTTAGTATTTTCAAAGCAGATTGTAGTCTCGCCACACTCTTCAGTCGTATAAATAAAAGACATTTGTTCTGTAATCATCCCTAGTTCAAAAGTTACCATAACTGTACTATCACAGCCGTATTGGTTTGTCACTAAAGCTGTAAGTGTAAAACTTGTTTCACCAGGCAGAAAAGTGATTAAAGGTGCATTGGAGTCAGCTCCCTCAAGGATATGAGGATCGTCCTCCCACTGCACTTCAATCGTTTGTAATGTGTCGTTATTGATTATTGTGTATCGTATTGTGTCGCCAACACACATTTCAAATGGTGTTACCGCAGTTATATCTAGTTGTATAGAAGATGCATCAAACACTTCAGTATATTCTTGCACACAGCCATTTCCAAAATAGAGGAAATTTGTGACTGTAAGAATGTCAGTAGGTAGCAATGTTATGTCTTGAGGAAGCGAATAATAAGTAGTAGAAACACCATTCAATTCCACTATCCAAACACTAGAGTCTATGGGTGTTAAGGATGAAATTATATTTTCATCAAGTATAGTTGCTTCGTATATATCTGCATCACAATCTTCAATCAATAATCCTATATTTTGAATAGGAAGTGCATCCTCTGTATTGAATTCAAATGTTTCAGTGAGAATACAATTTGGCCCTAATTCAGCGCTTACGGTCATTGTGATAAGTGCATTCATAGACGCAGGAAACGAAATGGTATCACCATTTAGCATATAACTATCCTGTCCTACAAGAATATCCCATGTAACATTTTCTGGTGTATACCCTCCTGCTATAGTTGCTACTGCTCCAATTAAATAATCATCACCAACAAGATCACATGATATTACAGCAATTTCAACATCTAAAACGGGTTCTTCTACTACTATTATAGTAGCCGAGTCTGAACTGATTGTACAATTATTATCAAAGCTGACTTCTAAGGAGATCGAAATTTCTTCTCCGTATTCTGTATTTATTACAAGTGGATCACCTGTGAATACATTCGTAGAGCCATCTATCATATATGTCCACTCTACAGAGCTTACATTTGCTCCTGCCAAAACACTCGTATTTGTAAATTCAATAACTACCTCACCATCAGGATCAGAGCAATCTTGCAATGTATACGTAAAACTAGGATCTGGAAGAATATTATTTAGGTCAATAGTATCAATTGTTGAAACAGAACACATATCGGAAATATCAAAGCTGTATCCTATGATAAGTTCATCCGTTAGATTTACAGTGAAAACTGGAGGTAAATCAGTATAGGTATTTAAACTTCCATTTATAGAAATACTCCACAATGGGTTCATTACAATAGCGCCCATTGGCACTGTACTGAGGTCCACAATTTGCAACTCAAAAGAATCTTCTGTAGGGCAACTCAATAAGTCCAAGCCAAAGTCTGCATTAGGAACAAGTTCTTCATCAATGTTTATTTCAATTATTGAGCTTACTGAACAATCTTGCGAAATAAATATTGTTGCTGTCACCATAAGATTATCGCCATATGCAACATCCAGTACTGGATTCTCATCTGTTGAATTTATTGTCTGCCCGCCGTATACAATTACCCAAGAATAGCCAGTAGGATCAAAGCCAGCTGGATTTGACAACTCACTATTCAACACGATTTCATAGCTATCTCCTTGACAAGAAATTACAGAAGCATCTATAATGACTTCTTGCTCATCTATTGGGAAATTAGTTAAATCTTCAACAGTAAACGTACACCCATTCTCAAACACCACATCTAAACTAGCTGTCAAAAGCATTATATCAGATACTTCTACATAAACCGTGTCTGTATCAAAATTCAAAATATCCTGACCATCAAAAATCAACCATGAATATGTATCTATTTCTAAGCCCGTAGGATTATTTGTCACCTCAGTATATAAACTAACTATTGTATTGCTATTATCACATTCTACACTGTAACCTTGAATGCTTAGCTGCGGTAAAAGACTTTCATCAAAGACTATTGTATCCATTAATGTACAAGTTGTTTCAAAAACAACTTCTAGAATAATAACAGTACTTACATCTGGAAGACTAACATTTACTGAAGGGCCTGAATAATTTGCAATTGTCCCTGCAGAAATTACGGTCCAATTCCATGCAATTATATTTTCTCCTGGATTTAATGCTGTTGACAAATCCATTAAACTAAGATCTACTAAATCATCAGTACATGAAATTATATCTACTTCAAAATCTATAAGGTAGTCCCTATCAAAGACAGGTATTTCAAAACTATTTATGACCTCGCACATATCCACATCGCGCGTTTCTATAAGCGTAACAGTATAAATTCCTTCTCCTGGGAAAGTAAAATCTGGATCTGCATTCATTAGATTCAAAATCACATTACCATCTGCATCCTCTATAATCCATTCCCAATTATCTCCATTATTATTCATCCCTCTTACAAAAGAGAATCCAAGGGTGTCACAATTATTTTCAATGGGTTCAACTTCAGCAATAACAGGGTCTATGCACAATCTTGTATTATATTCAAAGTCTCTTTTAAGCTCAGATATTTTTACACCATCTCTATATTCCTCTACACAAACACCTACTAAATATTGGCCTACATCATCAGGTCTAGCAGTAAGAATTCCAGTTACGGGATCTATACTTAAAGGAGTTCCAGAACCAAGTAAATTATTTAGTGAAAAGCCAGCTTCCCAAGTGACATCTGCATAAGGAGGTGGATTTGCTGGTTGGGGTCTTGGATCATCAAATGTAGCTCCAGTACTAGGCGTACATAATCTATATACTAAGGAATCCCCATCTGCATCAATTGCAGAATGGTCAAATATTAAATCTTGTCCTGCACACAGGTATACTTCCGGCCAAGCAAGAAAACTAGGCGCAGAGTTACAAAGTGACTGACCCGCTTCTGTTAATTCTATAGAATACGTACTTCCTGTTTCAGTAGGATCTATTATGTTATTTAATGTAATGTTTCTACAACATCTCTGATATACGAGAAGATAGCCTTCTGGCCTGAAATCAAGTTCAACTTCTCCCATGTACCTTGACTCATGCACACATACTGGACTACCTACGAGTCCACAATTGCTATCAAGATCATTCACAATAGTATCGTCACCCATAAATGGCAAAAACAATTCGCCGTTATCACCAAAGTCCACTAAGAGAGTTCCGTCGAGCGCATATATAGCCACAGATGCTGGATCATCAAAATCTGCATCGGGATCTCCATTATAACAATCTCTTCTGACTGTCAACATAATCCTGTAAGTGTTCCCACCTAAGCAAACGTAAGTTATATCTCCTCCTACAACATGTGACGCATAAGCCTCTTGAGTAGGCATAATCATCATCAATACGATGAAGCACATACTGGCAAGCAGCTTACTAAGAAGACTTTGTATGTTTATAACTGTTTTCACCTTGTCGTTTCCACTTTTAAGATTTCAGTTCTTCTTTCACGCGATGCTTCTGGAGAATATACAGATTTACGTCTATCTCTTTGCGAGTCACTAATTGTGACTGGCGCTAAATCTTCTCCATAAGGGATTTCACGGATTCCCAGACTTCCAGAACTAATGAATTCTGCGAATAATCCGGATTTGTATTTTCTTAATTCATTCTTAACAGAATTTATCCTTCTGTTAGAAAGTATTTTGTTGTATTTCTTTTTTGCAACTGGAGACGCGTAACCTTTCATGACGAGAGTGATACTTTCTCCATTAGATAGTCTCCCATAGAGTGCATCCAAAAATCGCTCTAGCTGCTGGTAGCCACCTTTTACATCTCCTTCAAAAAAGCTCTCTAATTCTGCTTCTGCAATAATCTTTGACTCACCGTTTAAAGGTTTAGTAAACTTATTTTTAAACTCTTCCTTTTTATTCACGTAAGGATAGTATGTCTGCGTGTATGTAGAATTCGTTGTAGACTTTACAGACTTAGGATCTGGAATATCATTATCAAAGTATAAGGTTAATGGTAGATACAGGTTTAGGTTTTCTTGCTTACGTAAATAGATCTTTTTTGTAATCTTCCCAGTTTCTCCTGTCGTATCCAAGATCATACTACTACTTTCATAGCCTTCTTTCTTTACAGTAATTCTGTATTTAGTATTTCTTTTGACCTGAATATTAAAATCATTTCCTCTAAGGTTTTCAAGAGTTATGACATCTGAAGGATCTGATAAATTTTCCACAGATACTGTTGCTCCATTTAATTCCTTCAACGTACGCTCATCAAAGACTAGAATATCAAGGTCTAATTTCGTATTGGGTTTCAAATACAATTTTCTGATGATGGTATCTTCTGTTACACCAATAGTACTTAATTGTATAGTATCAGACTCATAGCCCATTTTTTCTCCTATTACAGTGTACTCTTTTGCCTTTTCAACTGTAAACAAGTGGTCATTATCTGTTGGGTTTATTTTATATCCTAGAGTTTTTTCTGATTCATTATCAATCACCCGTACACTTGCCCCTATTAACTCTTCTTGCGTAAATTCATCAAAGGTGAGTGCATTCAATATAATTTCTTGCTTACCCTTAGCTGCTTTATAGATATCGTAGCAGCACGCTTCGCTTGACTCGTCTATAAAAGAAGACCCTGTGCGATTAGAGGAAAAGTATACGCCCTTGTCTCCCTCACGAATATAATAGTAGACATCATTAAAGCTACTGTTATAAGGCATACCTATGTTATCCGCAGCATTAAACTTCTCGCCATCATAATATGAGCTAAAAATATCAAAGCCACCAAAGCCTCTAAAGCCATTAGAACTATAATATAATTTTGATTCCTCTTTAGAGAAAAATGGGGTTATATCATCTGCAGTACTATTTATTGCAGATAGGTTTACTGGATTAGAAAAATTCCAACTTCTATCAAAACGGGTATACCAGATATCAAGCCCTCCTTTACCACCTAGTCTGTCAGAAACAAAAAACAAGGTATCTCCAGAAACGAAAGGCTGTGTTTGTGTTGTTGTATCTATATTAATATGCTCTGGTAGCTTTTTAGCACTTTCATAAGCACCATTTGCAGAAACTGCATAGAGATCACAACGTATGTCATAGACTGTCTCATATTCGCAAAGCGTATAGAACATTAATTTTTTATCATCCGTGAATGCATTATGTGCAACATGTTTTTCTGCGTCATCTATATTCTCATTGAATAGAGTTGTCTGCCCTTGTTTGGATTTAAGGACTTTTGATATGAGACGGTTAGGATCATAATTTCCTGACTTCTCAATATAGCGCATAGATGAAAAGACGAGTGTATCTTTGTAATCTACTGCAGCAAATTCAGAATAGACTGTATTTACATCACTCCCTAGTTTCTCAACTTTTATCTTTGTTGATTTATTCTTATCTACAATTTTTGCCCATTTACATTCTTCCACTTTTGCATTTGCTCTATCTGTGTAATATGAGTCATCATCATTGTATTCTGACAAATACAGTTCATAATATTTGAGCGCAGCATCATAATCCCCTATGCGTTGCTTCATCTCGCCCAGATGAAAACTTGTTAAAGGAAACTTCCCTTCTCCATCCAAGTCCAATATTTCAGTGTACACACTATCCGCTAAAGTATAAGCATCAAACTTTCTTGCTGCTTCGCCGTACATGTATTTTAGATTCAAATCATTCTCACTGAATTCAAGTGCGTTGCCAAAATACACCATAGAACTATAGAAGTCATCCATCTCATACGCCATTTCAGCAGCTTCAATGTATGCATTCTGTGATTGGCCTCTTAAACCAATTGAAAAAATCAGAATCAATATTATGCTATGTAATATTTGCTTTTTCATACTTAGAATATTGGACATGCTTTAAATAATCCCAATGGTTTCACTGACTTGATTGTATATTTAAAATGCATCTCCGGCCCACCCTTACTATCAGTTGCAGTATTAAATCTGGATAGATCCACGTCGTAGCTTAATCCAAAATAATACGGACCGTATTCAATCGCTACTTTTGGGAATAGAGATTCTGAAGTTCTGTAACCCAGTCCAACATGCACATTTGTTTCTTTACCTCTTTTTCTATTGACATAAAAATTTGCTAAGGCTCCAAATAGAGTTTCATTATATGAAATCTGCGATTGATGTAAAAAAGATAAATCAACATTTAGATTATCAAAGACAGGAAAACTTGCCATAGCATAGCCACTGTATCTTCTAGGCAAACTGATAGCAAATCCACTATTACTAAACCTTGCAGAAGGTTGTAGAATATGATAAACAGCAATCCCAAAATCATAATGCTCTCTATCGTGCTGCTGATGCCTATAATTAATTCCTAGATTCGTTTCTACCATACTTATCATATCAGCTGATAGGCTTTCTCCTGTTGGGAGTGCTGGATTAAATGAATCACCATTCCATTGCTTATCCCAACTTAAAGACGTTTGATTAAACCCTCTAGATGCATAGCCTAGGCCTGCTCCTAATGTAATTATGTTCTTTTTATTAAACAGGTGATTGTAGGTACCTGTTAGACTGATGTTCATCAAAGTGATCTTAGAGTCACCCTGTCTGTCATAGTTAAATAGTAAGCCACCTCCAAAGAAGTTTTTATTTCTATTCCTTTTATAGAATTTCTGATCGTAAGAACCAGAAAACGTCAACCAAGGCACTGGTACTGATCTCCATTGATCTCTAGCACTTAGCGCTATCCTCTTATCTCCGTTAAATATGCCCGTTAATGCTGGACTTATATTTAAAGGCGAATTATAGAATTGAGAATAATGCAAATCTTGTGCGTCTGAAACGATTGCACAAAAAGTAAAAAAAACAATATGCAGTATTAACTTTCTCAAATGGTTTTATTCAATATTAAAACATATTAAAAAATAACATAATACATAAGTCATTGATTTTCAAAACACTGATTATCAATGACTTAGGGTCTATACCTTAATCGAATGTATATGCAAGAATTAAGCCATACGAGCTTGGAGATGGAAATGTCTATCAAAATGGAAATGAAAATAACTGTCTAGTTATTCTAGGTCAATAAACTTGAACACAGCAGTCCTGACACGTTCTGTGTCTCCACCCATTGAGGTAGAACTTAAAATGAGATTTTGTGACCGTGCATATTCCATGACTTGATCCATGGTTTTTACATGACCATAGGGAATACGGTTTGATTCAAAGAGTTGTTGGATTTCCTTAAGTGCGTGTTTTGCGATCTTTCCTTTTAAAAGAGAATACAATTTTTCTCGGTTTGTCAAACGATCTACATTTGTTTTAAAATCATCTTTCTCCTTGAGATCCAATGATTGAATTAGTCGTTCAAACTGCGCGTCATTGCCTACTGATAGGAGAATCGTATTTCCATCTTTTAATGTAAAGAGTTCACCATAAGGCGCGATATTAGGATGTAGTGTGCCCATGGGTTTGGGCAAATGTTGGGCATTCAAATAATTAGAAGCCTGGTTAGCTAATGAAGCTATGCCCGCATCTATCAGAGAGACCTCTATATAAGAGCCCTCGCCTGTTTTCTCTTTTTTGAGGAGGGCTATAAGGATGGCTTCTTTCATTTGGTGTGCTGCCATCAAATCAATCAAGGCCACTGGCATCTTTACGAGTTCGCCCTCCTTTGTTCCACTCATTGAAAGGAAACCAGCCTCGGCTTGCATGACGGCATCATAGCCAATCTTTTTTGAATCGTGATCAAATGCAAGCAATTCTGCATAGATGATATCATTTTTAATAAGGAAAAAGGAAGCATGGTCTATCTTCAGTCGCTTAGCAGACAACAATTTAAAATTGCTAATTACAATATCAGCAGTTTGGACAAGTCCATATAATTTGTGTACATCTGTTGGATCTTCCAAATCCATGAATAGATGTTCTTTCCCATAATTGACAGAATGAAAATAGGCACTTTCTTTTGATGAAGAATCTTCACTTTCTAATTTCCATTCTCTAGTCACATCTCCCCCGTTCTTAGGTTCAATTTTGATCACTCTGGCTCCTAGTTCTGCAAAGAACATACCCACAGCTGGACCTGCCAGAACACTTGCGAGTTCTATTACAACTAAGTCTTTAAAAATGGAATTCGGAAAGGACATGGCGTAAAATTAGAAAGACTTAAGCATTTAGCGATAAGAAGAATGAATTAAAATGAAAATTAAAATGGACTTCCTTATCTTGACAATAATTAAATTGAATGCAAAAAATCTTCACTTCAAAAGGAATCAAAAGCTGGGATGCATACACTATAGAATCTCAGAAGATCTCGTCTATTGACCTAATGGATAGAGCTGCCCACGCATTTTGCAATCAATTTATCTTAGATTTTCCTGTCAAAGAAAAACATGTTTACGTCTTATGTGGCCCTGGAAATAATGGTGGCGATGGATATGCTATTGCCAGAATTCTAAGAAATGCGATGTACACAACTTATGTTGTAGAGTTTAATAAATTCCAAAAGAGATCAGATGATGCTGATGCAATGCGCAAGTTGGCAAAACAAAAAATAGATATTCAGTTCTTATCCTTTACCGAATTTTCAGATCTGGATCTTAAGGAAAATAGAGACATGTTAATTGATGCCATCTTTGGCTCGGGTTTAAATAGAAAATTGGAACCCTGGTTAGTTGATGTTATCCAATTAATCAACTCATTGGAGATAAAAAAAGTTGCTGTAGATATCCCAACTGGCGCATATGTGGATAGCTTTAGCACAGAGCCAATCCTGCAGGTAGATTTATGTTATAGTTTTCAATCTTACAAATACAGTCTGCTATTCCCTGAAAGTGCAGAATATTGTAAAGAAACTATTTGTATTGCTATAGGTTTAAATCCTGACTTTGAAAACGAAGAAGAAGAGTTAGCTGAGACCATCACAGAAGAACACATAATTGAAACGTTTCCAAAGCGTGAAAAATTTACTCATAAGGGCGACTACGGTCATGCGCTCTTTGTAGGAGGTTCAACAGAAAAAATGGGTGCAGCTCTTCTTTCCTGTCAAGCATGTATGCAAACTGGAGTTGGACTCCTTACGGCGCACATCCCAAATTCAGGCAATCACACATTCAACCAAACACTACCAGAAGCGATGTTACTTGATGAGAAGGAAGATCACGTAAGCTTAATCCATTCCCTAGAAAAAACAACTGCACTTGGCTATGGACCTGGTATGGGCACTGCGTTAATTACAAGACAAGCATTCCTGTCATATTTAAAGAAGTATAAGCTTCCCTCCGTTATAGATGCTGATGCATTGAACATTATTGCCACGGAGGGACTTGATCACTTGCCAAGAAATGCGATACTAACTCCTCATCGAGGCGAATTCAAGAGACTCTTTGGAGAAAGTCCAGATTCTATTCATAGACACGCATTACAAAAGAAAATGTCATCACAATATGAGGTATATATAATTCTTAAAGGAGCCCACTCTTGCTTAACGACACCAGAAGGGAAATCTTATTTTCTCAGCATTGGAAATGCGGGTATGGCAACGGCAGGTGCAGGAGACGTATTAACTGGGATAATTCTTTCTTTGCTAGCTCAAGGCAATACACAAGAACAAGCTGCATTATCAGGAATGTACCTTCATGCTCTAGCAGGAGATTTAGCAAATCTTAAATCAGGCAGTTACGCACTTACTGCTAGTGCTATTATAGAACAAATTTCAAATGCAATTCAAAAAATTCAAAACAGATGAAAAAATTAGTTTTTCTAAGTGGCGCTGGCATGAGTGCAGAAAGCGGAATAAAGACGTTCAGAGATTCAGATGGCTTGTGGGAGGGGCATGATGTAATGGAAGTGGCGAGTCCAGAAGGCTATGCAAGAAATCCAGAGCTTGTACTTGATTTCTATAATCAAAGGAGAAGCCAATTACATGAAGTAGAACCTAACGCAGGACACAACTACATTGCAAAACTTGAAGCCCATTTTGATGTAAAAGTGATCACTCAAAATGTGGATGATTTGCATGAACGCAGCGGAAGCTCCTCTGTTCTACATTTACATGGCGAACTTTTAAAAGTACGCAGCACTGGAAATTACTCTGATATAAAGACATGGCCAGGAGACTTGGTTTTAGGTGACACTTGCGAAAGAGGATTCCAGCTAAGGCCTCATATTGTTTGGTTTGGAGAGGCTGTTCCTGAATTAGAGAATGCAGCTTCCATTGTATCAGAAGCAGATTTAGTAGTAATAGTAGGAACTTCTATGCAGGTCTACCCCGCTGCATCTTTAATCTCTTATGCACAACGTAGTGTACCCAAGTTTTACATAGACCCAAAGCCAAAGATTTCATATGAAATCACCCAATCAATGAACATGGAGATATTGGAAATGACAGCAACGGAAGGTATGTCGAAACTTCACGAAAGACTCATAGCTAATTTGACTTAGCCTTCAATAAGGTTCTATTTACTCATTAGTAACAATACGATTGCCAAAACAGCTGGCACCGTCTGGACGTAGATAATTTTCTTATCCGCTGAGATTGCTCCATAAATACCTGCAATAGCGATACAGCCAAGGAAAAATATTGCAACTTTTGTTTTCCATACTGGATCATCAATAAAGAAAGACCAGATTATACCAGCAGCCAGAAAACCATTATATAGCCCTTGATTTGCAGCCATTACCTTTGTCTGTGAAAATAATTCTGGCGGAAAACTTTTAAACACCTTTTTACCTCGAGTTTCCCAGGCAAACATTTCCATCCATAAGATATAGATATGAATAAGAGCAATAAACCCAATTAAGACTGATGATACTATTTCCATTTGTATGAATTATTCATACAAAATACTAAATCTTGCTAAAGTTCTATAGTGGGAAATATTCCCTCTATACAATCAACTGGCTATTAGCTCTGTGGAGGAATTATTGGAATGTGTTGTTTCATATATCTATTACCCTGATATTTCTGAATTCGTTGCCTCATGGAAAATATATTTGAAGCAAAGCATCCATTAAAATAGTATCTAAAATGGTATAATTTCTTTTTAATAAGATTTCCAATTTAGAATTTCCTTAATTTGTGGATTATAGGCAAACCAAATAGTACATATTGATTGTTATGAGAGTCGTTCTAGCAATATTTCTAAGTATAAGTTATTTCACCAATCTTTCTTCGCAAGAAAAAATAAAAGGGATATGCTGGGTAGCTGGAGACTCTATTAATGAACGCAATATTTCTCAGATCAAAGATTGTAATGTAGGGTGGATCTCTCAAACCCCTTTTGCTTGGATGAGCGCACACGATATTCCTGAAATTAGATTTGATGGTGACAATAGACATAACTGGGGTGAGTCGGATTTTGGTTTAATCCACACTGCACAAGTGGCAAAATCGCAAGGAGTCAAAGTGATCTTAAAACCACATATTTGGCTACATTCCAAAGGGGATGAATGGCGATCAGATATCGCTATGAAATCTAAAGAAGATTGGAAGACATGGTTTGAACAATATGAATGTATGATTTTACATTATGCCCATGTTGCAGAAGAAGGAAAAATGGATGCTTTGTGCATTGGAACAGAATTAACCCAAGCCAGCACAAAGCATACTCAAGAATGGCGAGACATTATTGCAAAGATCAGAAAAATCTATTCTGGAAAATTAACCTATGCAGGTAACTTTTATAAAGAGTACGATGAAATCCGATTTTGGGATGACTTAGACTTTATTGGTATACAAGCTTACTTCCCTCTAACAAAAAAGAAGAATCCAACTAAAAGCGAACTCGTAAAAGGATGGAAAAAGCCTCTTAAAGCAATGCACAAGTTATCTAAGAAATACAATAAGCCCATTATGTTTACAGAAATAGGATATAAAAATGTAGTGGATGCAGCTATTGAACCTTGGGTGTGGCCAAGGCAAGTGGCGGAAGAAACAATGGAAATTAGCGATGAGACACAGGCAATTTGTTATGAAGCAATGTTTGAAGCCCTCTGGGACAAAGAATGGTTTAGTGGAGTCTTTATTTGGAAGTGGTTCCATGGTGGACATACACGCAATTCAGATGAGCTCTTTGAATGGATTTCCGAAAGAAGAAAGAAAAGATACGGCCAAGATCACAAGCAACATTGGATACAATTTACACCCCAAGGAAAGTTAGCAGAACAAGTTATGCATAAATGGTTTGCTAGAAATTAAACTTTGAAAATTCAGAATACAATCATCGTGAACTCGTACTCTACAATAACAGTTAGGGTTTGCCACAGACTTTCATCTTCACTTTCATAATCTTTCTTGGCTTTTCTCAGTTTAAAATATGCAACAAAAAGTAAAGAAACTGGAAAGAACAAGATTATTAAAATCCATTTCAAGATTGTCTGTATCTCTTTCATTAGACTAAGCCCATTATCGTAGCTGCTATTCTCAATTATTAATCACCACACGTTCTACAATATAATTTGCAGAATCCAAGTCTTTCAGTCTCAAGATATATAAGCCGCTCTCAATATTTGAGACAGGTATAACATCTAAATTATTACCTGAAAACTTGAGTTTCCCTTGAAGATCATACAATTGCAGCGAATAATCTAATGGACCATCAATATCTATCCTGATTATATCAATGACAGGATTTGGATAAATTTCTATGGTAGTATTTTCAATCTCATAAAC
>CALCMJ010000137.1 GCA_937967615.1 uncultured Saprospiraceae bacterium | reverse complement strand
CCAGCTGGAATTCATTCAGGTGATAGTTCTGCGATGTTACCTACGTATTCTCTCAGTGAAGCTGCGATTGAGACAATGAAGAAGTACACAAAACAACTTGCAATTGCATTGAAAATTAAAGGTCTGATTAATATACAATTTGCGATTAAAGACGACCATGTATATGTCATTGAGGCAAATCCTAGAGCATCTAGAACAACACCTTTTATTGCTAAAGCCTATCAAGTACCGTTCTTGAATATTGCCACGCACGTAATGATTGGCAACAAAAAACTGAAGGACTTTAAAATTGAGAAAAAGCTCAAAGGTTTTGCGATAAAAGTTCCAGTATTCTCATTTGAAAAATTCCCAAATGTGGACAAACAACTAGGTCCAGAAATGAAGTCTACAGGAGAAGCAATTCGGTTTATTGATGATCTTACTGATCCGTTCTTCAGAAAATTGGACCAGGAAAGAAGTATGTATCTCACTAGATAATACCTATTTGGGCGTGCCCCCTCGCTTTGCTCAGGGTCGGGCATTTCAGGGGTTCCGTCTTAATACTTCTTCCGTTACACGTAAGAAGTATTAAGACCACGCAAGCGTGCCCTTACAGTCCCTCACGCAAAGAAAAAGTTTAGATTTTAAACTTAGTTTGATTATTCAAACTAAACATCCCAGGCTGAGTTAAGCCTGAACTTGAAAAAGATCTTACTGAAAACTAAGTATTGATTAATAAGCTAGAGAACAAATACTCGTGAAAATTTGCCCTATCCCTTAATGAGCTTTCTCACAAAACTTTCTCCTTCATTTGTTCTGAATCTCAAATAATACATCCCACTATGGAGAGTAGATAAATCAATCTCTTTCTGAGGTCCATCAATTTGAATTTGTAGCACACGCTTACCTAAATTATCAAAGATTATACAATCTGAAATCATAGTTGCAACAGCACCAGGCATATCAATTCGCGTGTGTAAAGAAGCTGGGTTAGGGACTATAGATATCTCACGAGACAAACTATGTTCAACATTTGAACTCACTTCTTTTTCTTGAAACTTATTAATTTTTAGATCATCAAAATAGAATCCGTCCATGGCGATTCCTTCATCAGCAGCTAGAAGAAATCTTAAGTATATTTTCTGCCCTGCAAAATCAGACAAATCAATTTCTTCTTTCACCCACTCAGGCTGCATCCCATCATACAATGGCTCTCCCTCAACTTGAAAAATAGATCCTGGATTCGTATACTTCCCGCAAAGAGCTTGATAGTTAGTGCCATCTACTGTAGCAGCAATCTGGACATAATCCCACTCCTCTTCAATTTCCCATCTCGCCCAAAATGAAAGTGTTGTATTTGATTCATCTGTAAGATCTATCTCCTCCAAATAATTCAGGTAATTCACACTTGAGTTTTGGTAATTGGAACCTTCTGAGTCTGTCATTGAAAATGGAGGACTAATAAAAAAGTCCTGTGTTTGGCCCCACTGCCCTAAATCCCAATTTACAACTTCCTCAAAATCCTCCTCCACTAATGGAATGATTTCCAGGTTATTCCCTAAATATATTTTCTTCAGAACTAATGTATCTGTATAGAATCCATTGGACGCTAAGAGTTCAAAGTTCAATATTTCGCCAACAGGAATATTGTCTTTAAGCGTAAAACCTAATGAAAACTTATATCTCTCAAAGAAATCTAGATCTTTATCAAATGGACTTGAAGTACTTTCTATAAAGTCTGAATCCGCGTTTAACGTAAATTCATAATTCCCGCCTAACATCCCCAGCATATGTGAATCAAAATAAAGTTCGCCTGATTTATCTAAAACAAATTCAGATGCATTACTTTCTACTACAGTCAGTTTATCAATGCTTATATGCGCCGTGGTAAGATTTAATCGCATTGCTGACCTATTTAGATAATCTATCGCACTTTGCTTAGGCCAAAATCCATCTACGCCGCTTGATCCTACTTCAGGTGTATAAGAATAGATCTTAGATTTTTCAGTTTGTTCACCATACATCCAGTCATCTGCATCCCCATTGACTATATAGCCAACAGTTTCCGTTCCCGTACCCATCACAAAATCGTTTTCAATATTCATCGCATTTCCAAATGCCTTAAATATACTATCCTCTTCAGTAGGTAAATCATTGTAACCCCAAGGATGAATTAATAAATTTCCAAAGGCATGATAGTTCAATGCCAGTTTGAAATCATGCTCAAGACATAACTCTCTGACCGCTTGCGTCTCTACCTCAGAGAATGCACTTTCTCCTCTAAACGTCTGATTGTTCTCATTTGGTGATGATCCTGTATTGTCAAATCCCCAAAAATATCCATAGTTCCTATTCAGATCTACTCCTTTAACTTGATTAAAATCATTTCTCCATGTGTTCTTTCTCCAAAGACCTCCTCCATCCGGATTCTCTATTTGATTTTTAATATACCCATCTGGATTAATACATGGAATAAAGTACATTTGAGTATGATCAACCAGGTATTTCACATAGGCATCTGTCTCATAATTTTCTAACAAGTACCACATATAAAATATAAGTTGTGACATACTATTAGGTTCTCTTGCATGGTGGACAGCATTATATAAAACCTTGGGTTCGTTTTCTTCCATTTCTGGATTGTCAGATATTGTCAGATAAAATATTCTGTTCCCATCTAACGTAACATGATCTCCTATCGCTTTTTTTTCTGTGATTAAATCAGGATATTTCAACTTCATTTCATCAAGCACAGCAAGCATCTCTTCATATAGCAAATACCCCTGCATAGATCCAGCTTTATAGTTTACTGGCGTTGTATAGGGATATTGCGTAAATGAATCTATAAGTTCTGATGTACATTCGTTAACTCTAGATTCTGCCTCAAGTGCATTCCCTCTATTGGGGTCTTTATAATATGCAACAACATCATCAATCAAAATCTCATATTCAAAACCCGCTTCTCTTATTTGACTGAGTTCGCTCGCGCTATAATCACTAATCACATATCTATGCGGCATGTGCTCACCATGATCAACTTCTATTCCCAGA
>CALCMJ010000136.1 GCA_937967615.1 uncultured Saprospiraceae bacterium | reverse complement strand
GCAAAATTCATTGTGAAAATTGATAATACTGCTAAGAGGAAAAATTGTCTCATTATTTAATTATTTATAGAACAAATGTAAAATATATAAAGCAATTAAGCTATTAATGAAGTTTTAATAAGTTGTTAACAACTCAGCTTTTAGTGCATATTATGCCCATTTACGTAAGATAAACAAAAAAAAGGCCCTTTTTAGTTCCAAATTATATTTTTTGATTGCTCGATTTCATGTTATAATTATCTTAATTATTTGTGATCTGAAACATCTTCTAATTGTTTGAGTCTCAGCTCTCCAATTCGTTATTGCATAATTCATATCCATAATTCTTAAATCATAATTCATAATTCTTAACTGGATTTCTAATTGTCTGAGACTCAGCAGTTCAATTCATATTTCATAATTCTTAATTCTTAATTGCTTTCAGTACCTTTGTATCACACTAGAACCTGAGATATATGCTAGACAACTCCGTGCTTAAAACGGTAAAACGTAAGGGTAGAACCAAAGAAGATAAATTTATCAATGAGGTAATCAATGATCTTTGGATTTGTCTTGTCAGTAGGGAGGTAAGTATATTAGGTAGAAAAGAGGTGCTCACGGGGAAGGCGAAGTTTGGTATTCTGGGAGATGGGAAAGAGGTGCCTCAGGTCGCAATGGCCAAATATTTCAAAAAAGGAGATTTTAGATCAGGATATTATAGAGACCAGACGTTTATGTTTGCGCTGGGTCTTTGTACTGTAGAAGAGTATTTTGCCCAACTCTATGCGGATCCAGAACGTGACCCTTTCTCAAGTGGTAGGCAGATGAATGCGCATTTTGCTACGCCCTTTATAGATTCTAACGATAATTTTATAGACTTCACAGAACACTTTAATGTTACAAGTGATATTTCTAGCACGGGAGGTCAGATGGCTAGGGCATTAGGGATTGCATTTGCCTCAAAGAAATTCAGAGAAGAAAAGGGTCTGAAAAGCTACGACACACTTTCAAAAAATGGAAATGAAGTTTCGTTTTGCACCATAGGAGATGCGAGTACATCTGAGGGCGTATTTTGGGAAGCAATGAATGCAGCTGCGGTTATGCAAGTGCCACTTGCTGTTTCAGTTTGGGATGATGGTTATGGTATTTCTGTTCCAATAGAATTGCAAACGACGAAGGGATCTATTTCCAGAGCACTGGAAGGTTTTCTTGAAAATGAGTACGGGAAAGGGATAATGATTTATAAGGTCAATGGTTGGGATTATGTAGATGTATGCGAGACGTATGAACGAGCGATTGAAAAGGCTCGTAAGACGCATCAGCCCTGCCTTATCCATGTTAAAGAACTGACGCAACAGTTAGGTCACTCTACGTCTGGATCACATGAGCGATACAAAGACAAAGAGCGTTTGCAATGGGAGAAGGATATGGACTGTATAGAGAAGATGATTGAGTGGATGATAGGTGCCGGGATTGCAAGTGAAGAGCAAGTTCAAACGCTAAGAGCGGAGGCGAGAATTTTTGTGAAAGATTCTAAGAACAGAGCGTGGAAAGGATTCAATACAAGAAATGGGGAATTGCGTCCTATGTTGATAGAGGCGGCACGATCTGCGGCGCAGGAGTTAGCTGATGAGAATATTGCAATGGTTGTGAAGAGTCTTACGAATGCACAGCACATTGCGTTTCATGAGATTTCTGTTTATGCGCGGAGGGTATTGCTATATGCAAATGGAAGAGATTTTCTAGCGAAGCGTAAAATTCAAGATTTTATAAATGAGACGGAAGAGCTCGCGGAGGATTGGTACGATACCCATTTATTTAGCGAGACGGATAAGAATGCCTTACGTGTTCCACATGTACCCAAGGTGTATTCTGAGTCACCGCAGAAGATGAACGGCTATGAATTATTGAATGCATTTTTTGATATTAAGCTTCAAGAGATTCCAGAATTTTTTGCTTTTGGTGAGGATGTAGGAATGATAGGAGCGGTGAACCAAGGCTTTGCAGGATTGCAGCTGAAGTATGGAACTGAGCGCGTGTTTGATACAGGTATCCGAGAATGGACAATTGTAGGCCAGGCAATAGGAATGGCGATGCGTGGATTGCGACCCCTGGCTGAAATTCAGTATTTAGATTATTTGGCGTATGCATTTTCACCATTGACGGATGATCTTGCAACCTTGAGATATAGAAGTGGCGGCCAGCAGTGTGCTCCTGTGATTATAAGAACACGTGGGCATAGATTAGAAGGCATATGGCATGCGGGTTCTCCACTAGGCATGATGGTAAATGCGATGCAGGGAATTTATATCTGTGTGCCTAGAAACATGGTGCAGGCTGCGGGGATGTATAACACACTCCTTCAGTCAAATGATCCCGCAATCGTTGTGGAATGTCTGAACGGCTATAGACTGAAAGAAGATATTCCTGAAAACGTAGGTCAGTACACAACGGAATTAGGTAAAGTGGAAGTTTTACAAGAAGGAACAGATATTACTTTGGTGACTTATGGGTCGTGTGTACGCATTGCTCAGCAGGCTATAGAACTAATTGCTCATACAGGTATTTCTGTGGAGTTAGTGGATGTACAAACATTAATTCCGTTTGATCTTGCAGAAGATATTGCCTCCTCTTTAAAGAAAACGAGTAAGATTCTATTTTTGGATGAGGACATTCCCGGTGGAGCTACTGCATATATGATGCAGCAAGTTTTGGATAGGGATGAGGGATACCATTATCTAGATGCTAAACCTAGAACGATTACTGCTGCAAAACACAGGACGCCATATGGTTCAGATGGCGATTATTTCTCTAAGCCAAATGCGGAGGATGTTGCAGAGGCGATTGTGGAGTTGTACGGGGAGTAGGGCGATTGCATTTTAGCACAAAACAATAACAGAATACAAGGCGGCAGACATTTGAGAGTATGAAACCTAAGTGAAATACCTCTAAGTTTTAGCAGATGATTTTTTTTAGGGCATCCCCTTAGATCCTTCGCTGTGCTCAGGACATAATTCAGTACAAGTCCTTCATTATGGGTCGTGCCATCCATGACTCCGTTTTCACTCCGGTCCTATGGACTAGGCTTCGCCTATCATTACTACCACTGATGCGGTAAGCTTCGTAGATGTTTCCATTAGAGGCATTAAGAAATATAAAATAGAAGTAAATACATAAAGGCAAAAATCTTTAAGGACGTCAAGTCCTTAATGATTTATACCCATGTAACAATTAATTTTGTACATCAGGTTTAGGCCCATAAAATTCAAGGAGTTCGCTTTGTGATGCGATTCGGCTATTATCCTCATAACTCGGAGTTTTTATAAGCAACATCGTTGCAAGACCTTGCACTCCAATGTATGTTTCTTTGTCATTTAAAACTTCCTGATTTTCTAATACCAATTGAATCAATTTCATGACCTCACCCCTTGATTCTTTTTCTACTTTTCTGAGCTTTGGAATTCTCATTAAAATTAATGCTTTATCGTCAGTGATTTTAGTGAGGTATTCAAATTCGCTTGGATTAATGTCATCAGCGGCATACTCATCAAAAATCTGCTTAATTTTGTAAGAAATGGAATCGCTTTCCATAGTAGGATTAGCGCTCATTTTTTCTTGGTCTTGCGTAAGAAATTCACTTCTAGGATCTGGTACTGAAGTTGCAATGACATAGGTCATAAAAGCTGCAAATATTCCAATTACACCCAAGCCTAGCCAATGGTAAATAGGTCGTTTTACTTGAGCCAAGTTCTCTAGATATTTATTTTCTAATTGCGTTGAAAATTCTTTACGTGGAATTGTTTTTTTGCAGTTTTCACATTCGGCAACTGCTTTTTTTCCTGTGGGAAAAAAAGGAATCCAAAAGATGTGTGCATATTTTCCAAAAACGGATACGTTGTGTGTGCTTAGATGGCTGCAATAGTTGCATTTAGTATTAGACACATCAAATGTGCCTATCTTACTGGCCTTCCCTCCAAAAATGATCATAGATTAAAGTTTTGTTTTGTAAAATGTTGATTTTATTATAGATGTAGCCTAAACAGGAATGGTTACCTAAATATTGGATAGAATATCCAGTCAAATCCTAATTGTTATGTAAGGAACATTTTCTACAAAAAAAAATGAGAGCGTAGTGAATCTTGTATAAGACGAAAACTATCTATTCTGATTTAACGAGTTTTATCAAATTTCTCGCTCCATTTTCAAATCGCAATTCAGCAATATACACGGATGCTTTTAAATTACCTACATCAAAAGTATTGTCAGCTTCAGATATTGTTCCTTTTAGTAGCATTGCACCATCCAAGCTGTATATAGTCAAGTCACCACGCATTGGACTTGAAATATGAATTTGATCCTTAAATGGAGAAGGGAAGACATCTGCGATTATTTTATTTGGATTTACTGTGCTTGAGATTACATTTTCCTTGACAATTGTTTGGTAGGTGTTTGTTAGGATAGGGAAGTTGTAATCAAAATAGATTTCCGCAGAATTTTCAAATGTATCTCCAATCCCAATATCTGAATTTAGTTTTATCTGATAAATCACAAAACCATCATTTGCAGCATCATCAAAATCAAGATTGATATCTTCAAAAATGAATTCTACCACACCTGCACTTACAACTGTGTAAGGGCTATGACTAGAACGTATAGTCTGAAGAGTAGATATGTCAAAATATTGAGGGTCAATTATATTTCTGACAACAATATTTTTTGCTTCTGCAGTTCCAGTATTTTCAAATCTCACTCTATAATGTACAAATCGTTCTAGTGCATTTTCTTGAATACATTCTCCTTCTAAGAGAACAATATCATTTGGGTCAAAAGAATTTACTACATCAATTGTCATATTCGCAATATTATCACTAGGGTCAAAATCATTTTCTGGAGAAACTATGGACTTAAAATTTAAAACACTTTGTCCATCTACTGGAGGCGCATCCATAGGGGTATTCAGTATTGCTGTAAAACTGATTTGCCTTTCTTCAAATGGGATAAGCTCAATATAAGACCAAATCATTCTATTTTCAGAAAGTGAGGTAAATTGAGGTTCAGTGATAAGGGAATGCATTAATGAATCAGGGAAGGTGAATTCTATTTCTCCTGAGACGGTCTCATTCCCAATGTTTTTAAAATTTATTAGAATGATCAATTCTTCTCCTGGGCGAGCTCTGGAGTCATTGTACATAGTAACTTCAACATTGGTATTTGATTCTCCTTTTTCCATACACAGGTCTCTGTTTAAGGAATCAGTGCCTGCGGGGAAGCTTATGTTAACTAGCGAGTCTGTTTTGAATTCCCATAGTTCATATTTTGGAGAATTGTATTGAGGGACTACTTTAAATTCAGGTACTCTTGAATAAATGGTATAGCTTCCATCCTGACGTGTAAAAGTTGCACCTAATGTATCTATCCCATATTCTACCCGTACACCTGCAATGTAAGGGTCATCATCATCACAGTCGTCGTCTTCTAGGTCAGCTTGCACATTTCCAGTAAGGGTGTAGTACCTACAGCTGGGCGTAAAATTTATATACGGAGATTCAGGTACAGTAGGGTCAGAATACAAATCTTCTCCAAAGTCTACACCTACAACTATTAGTTTATCTTTTTTGAAGGAAAAGAATTGAGGATCATCGATAATGCCATTCTTGAAATTTAAGATGAATAGATTGTCACAAGAAAATGCATCTAGCCTTCTTAGTTTTTTCACACAAGAAAAATCGAGTTCGTTTAATTCATCTGAGCTGACATATATAGTCTCAAGGTTTGCGCAATTCTGTAAATTTATTGTGTGAATGTCTGTGTCCAAGATAAGGTCCCAGTTTGAACGTGCGTCAAGAAATTCAAGCTTTGGGCAATGGGAAAGATCAAGTTGGGTAAGACTATTTGAACTGCAATCAAGGGTGCGCAAATTACTACATCCATCAAAAAGCAATTCTTTTAAACTGCTGGTTCCCGCAAAAGCATTACTAATGTATAAAGTCTCCAAGTCTCCCAATTGAGTCACGTCAATATTTGTGATTTCGTTCCATCCTAAATTTGCATATTTCAGTTTTGGAAATATGCTCTTATCAAAGCTGCTAATTGCATTCCCAAAGAGATCTAAATACTCAATTAATTGGGTGCTTGGATATATGATTTCTTCAAATGAACTGCTGTGAAGATCTAGATGGTAAAGATTTGGTTTATCCGAAAGATCTATAGAAGTATCTAGAGTAGTAAAGCTCTGATAAGTTTTGAGAAATTCTAAGTTGTTAAAATTATCTAATATGGAAAGAGGGATTTTTGTTTCTGAAAAATCTAGGTAGCGCACGTTCTCCATGTCTAGAAGTACGAATGTCTGTCCTGAATACATTCTTAGAATCTCAAGAGTATCAAGAGCAGAGCAATTCTGAATACTTAAACTTTGGAGATCAGGAAAATTAGAAGCACGTAATCTTTTTATCCAATCAAAACCATCAAGGTCAAAATAATCAATAGCTTGATTTTCTAGTAATAGGGTGTGTACGTTTGTAAAATGTACAAGATCCGCAATTGTGTCCATTGCCCAAGTAGGAGGTTCAAGAGTGTAAATTCTCAGAGCTTCATCAATTTGTATCTCTCCATCGTCATTGATGTCTACTGTAATTTGTTCACCATTTATATCAAGTGCCGTATTCCATGAATTGCCAGTCTTTTCCAGAAGGGCCTCTTTAAAACCATTGTCAACAAAATCTATTGTTTGTGCTTCTAGAACCAGTGTTGAACTGATGAAGAGGAAAATGACAATAGACGTGAGAATTGTGATTAGATTTTTCATATCGTTAGTGTCTAGGTAATTTGAACTCTAGAATAAATATCTAGAAAGGAAAGCAAATTAATGAAATTAATGAATAGACCTACATTTATTCGTTTAGATTTTGCGCCTTTGTAAGACAGTTACTAGTCTTACTTAGGATTCTTTTTGTGGTTTTTTTTTTGAAGATTGAAGCTTTAAAAAATATGTTACCAAGTTATTCCTTTATTGTAGTGGTTATTTTTCCTTCTTGGTACTATAGCCTGTGTTAAGGAAGATCAGTATCTATCTAGTATTGAAAAAAGTACATCAGAAATGGCTTTGCAAGTGCAGTCTCTAAACAAAAATTTTAATCAACTGGAATATGATCCATGCGGAAGATGCTGGGACCAGAGTTTTGGCATCTGTGCTGATATTAGTAAGCCTGAGTTTTTCACAAAATGTATGAATGATCCTATTAAACATCGAGCATATTTAGAATGTAAAAAACACTGCTTGCCAAAGGTAAAAATTGAAATGGCGAAGTAATACTAGGATGAATCTAGTCAAATGGAGTAGAACAGGATGCTATTCTAAGACCGTAAAATTATGTGTCTTTTCTACTCCATTAGAAGCGACCACTGTTAATGTATGTTCGCCTGGTTCTAAATCCAATGCAGTTTCATGATTTTGGGATGTCACTGTCAGTAATTCATGATCCACAAACCAATAGAGAGAATCTATGGAATTATTAGTGAGCACCTTTCCTATCAAGAATTGCTTCTCATCATCTATGTCCACTGGTAGCAATATCTCTGATCTTTGCGCAGGGTGTAGAATTGTGAGCTCTTGTTGTGTGCCTTTGCACCCGTCTTTGAATGGAGGCAATGCCTTAGAGAGTCCTGTGAATATTTTGTAATAATTATTGACGATTGGTGGTAGAGAGAACTTTGATTGGCTTACAACTTCGTCTTCACAGCCTTGGTAGACTCTAAAAGTTTTTGTCTTATCTAAAGTTACAAACGCATGGAACTTACATTGAGAAATGTGATTTGCGTTTTTAGGGTGATGAGTGCTTTTCGTTTTAGTGCATGATGCGTTGGGCATATAACCAGATTCTGCGCAAACGTAAATTGTTTTTAAGGCATGATGCGGCAAAGATAAGTTTGGACTTTTTTGGAGTAGTTTAAAAATGTCAAACATAACTGGTGCTGCTTTTGAAATTCCAGTAAGTCCCGGCTTTCCTTCTCCATCTGCGTTGCCTACCCAAACAAGTACTGTATAGTCTTTATTAGATCCTACTGACCAAGCATCCCTTAAACCAAAACTTGTTCCTGTTTTCCAACTGATATCTTGCTTAGTTTCAAAGTATTGCCAACCATCCTCATTACTTGGTCGGTTTACTCCTTTTAGCATTTCTAAAACTAAATAAGCGGTTCCCTGACTTATAGGGTACAGTGCTTTCTCTGTTTGAGTTTTATTTTTTTGGTCAATGTAAAGATCCACTGGATTTTCTCCCTTTGCTACTCTAGTTAAGTTCATATACGCTTTACCTAATTCTAATGGACTTACTTCGCCACCTCCTAAGATGAGTGAGAGTCCATAATGATCCGCAGATTTGTCAATTGATGTAAATTCCATTCTTTCTAAATCATTAAGAAAAGAATGGGTTCCATATTGTTGCAGCAGATTTACTGCTGGGATATTTAAGGATTCTGTCAATGCTTTTTCTGCGCTTACGATACCTCTGTGTTTCTTGTCGTAATTACTAGGACTGTATCCGTTGTAAAAAACCGGCACATCTTCCAAAAGTGAATTTCTAGTAATCAAGCCTCGCTCTAAATTTACGCCGTACAAGAAAGGTTTGAGTGTGCTTCCTGGACTCCTAAGAGATTTTAAAATATCTACATCTTTAGCACAGTTTGATTGGCAAGAAATATTTGCTGCATAGGCTGCAATACTGCCATCATTTCTTATTACCAAAACTGACATATTATCTATGCCAGATGTTAAGGCATATTGATCCCTGTATTGTTGGCCTATGCGTAAAACACTTTTTTGCAAACTATGATCTAGAGTAGAATGATAATTAAATTCATCTGACACATTTTTGAAATCTTGTAAAAGATGAGGAGACAATGATGGAAACACGTGACTTTGTTTTGGAATGTCTTCTAGTAAGGCCATGCGATGGCTTATTGTATCTATGTATGCATTCGATAGGAGTTTGTCAAGTAGAAAATTTCTTTTCCGAATAAATTCTTGTTCTGACTTTCCAGGATAGATCTTGGATGGAGAATTGGGCAAGACAGAGAGGGTGGCTGCCTCCGTCCAGCTTAATGCACTTGCATCTTTATTATAGTATCTCCTAGCAGCAGCACAATAGCCTACTGTATTGCCGCCATAAGGAGCATACTGCGCATAGAGTCTGAGAATCTCATTTTTGGAATACTTTATTTCTAATGCTAAAGCTAAAAATATCTCCTTAGACTTTTGCCAATAGGTTCTCGCTTGATTTCCTTCGTGTATTCTTGCAAGCTGCATCGTAATTGTACTTCCACCTCTTTCAATCTTTCCTGATTTTAAATTCGTGTATACTGCCTTGCAAATAGATACGGGATTAATCCCTGGATGATATTTGAAATATTGGTCCTCATATAGCTGGAGACATGTGGCCATGGGTAAAGGTAATTCTCCTGAACATTGTATTCTCCACTGCTGATCTTTGGAAACCTGCGCATTAATTATTTTATCTTCTGCATATAGAATGTAGGCAAATCTATCCTCAAATTTTATTTGTGTAGTCACGTACAGTATGTATAAAAAGATACTTATACTGAATAAAATACAATATTTTAAGATTTGCTTTTTCATTTTACATTTGCCCAAAAGCCCTCGTTTTTTGCTCTAATACTTGCGTCATACATCGCCTCACAAAAAGCGGCCGGCGCCCAATATTTTCCTGCATACGTTGCGTTCATCTTAAACCTAAAAACTTTTGATTCTCCTTTATTTATATCAAAATATAAATACACACGGTCATCCCTTATATCTTGGTAACTTGCGACATCTCCTGAATTAAATGAAGATTCCTCTTTCATCCTTTGGTTGATGATTTCCCACCCTGAGGGGAATATTGCAGACAAGGCCATGTTCTCATAACTTGCTCTCACGCCTTCATGGATTACTGTGTATTGAACAGTAAAGTCTGAGCCCTTGTTTATGTTTTTTGGATCAAGCGATTTTCCATCATCAGCGAAGTATTCAACTTTAAGTTGGAGGTCTTGCGCTTCAGCTTTGCTTTCATCCCTTAATGGGATGCCTTTTACCATCAGGGTAGAATATATATCTTGGTTTCCCTTATTAGAAATTGTAATGAATTGATCTTTGAGCATAGCTTCGTCTAAACTATAATTATGCGGAGTAAATTCTAAAACTTTACTTTCTTGATCATAGAGCCTAGTTAATTTTATGTCATAGCGAACGCTATCCTCTGTTGTGCCTAACGATGAAACAAATTTTGAAAATGTTATCAATGCCTGTGCACGATCTTGAGTAGATAGTCTTCGCAGCTCGTCACCATTAAATGTATTGACCATTTCATCAATTAATCGTTTTGCTTTTGCAATTTCTCCTTTATCTAAAAGTACTCTAGCAATAATCGCCTGATCCCTTAAGCGACTGCCAAACGTACCAGATAATTCTTTATAGTTTTCAGTAGTCATTGTTGCAGATTCTATCATTAAATCTGCAAGATCATTTTCGTTTAGGATAAGAAAGCTATGGGCTAAAAGCCATTTGGCAGTATTGTGTAAATTGGGGCTTAGTCGCAGTCTGTTCATTGCGGCGTAGTTTGGTTTGCCCGCTTGCGCCAATGTGAATAACTTATAAGCTTGATTTATTGTTTCTGTATTCGTATAATTTCGCGAATTATTATTTGATTGAATGAATGGACTAGAGGCTGACTTATATTGAAATTGTGTACATTTTTTAAGCATATCTTCTGGGACATTATAGCCATGGTTTTTAGCCTCAATTAAAAATTGATAGGCATAACTTGTGCCCCATTTGTTTGCCACATTTCCTCCTGGCCAATAGGAAAACCCACCATCTGGCATCTGAAGAAATCTAAGTTTTTGAATCATAGCAGAAAATTGCTGTCTATATTTCATTTGATCCACTTCATCAAGCAAATTCATTTTGTATAAATAGATCTGAGGAAATATTCTTGAGATGGATTGCTCAAGACATCCGTGCGGATAATTAGACAGCCATTCTACTTGGGGAGCAAAGGAAAAATTAAGACCCTTGCTAAGGCTTAATTTGCCTGACTGCGTACCCTGCATTCCTATTGTTTTATACTCTAACTCTTTAGTTTGATTTGCAGCAATAAGATTATGGTAAGTCTTGGAAATGGCAGGAGAGGATGGACGTAGATCTAACTGAATCTTTTCTGTAAAATGATATTCCCCGGATTTCAACTCTAATTCTATTTCGATAATTCCAGTTGTTTCTTTGGTTTCTATTGCAAATGTAATATCGCGTTCTCCTTCTTTATCAAATATTACCTCTTGT
>CALCMJ010000135.1 GCA_937967615.1 uncultured Saprospiraceae bacterium | reverse complement strand
CGTCTCCACACTCTTTGCCTACAGTTTACTTTTAGATTCTCAAAACCTCCGTAGAAATCACATATAAATAAGAATAATGGAGACAGCCCTCCGGGCTCCCTTACTCCCCCTCACGCGTGTTTCAATTATGCATTTTTGTTTATTAAAGCTTAGACACCTAAACAGAAGAAATGAATGGGTCAAAAAAATCAAAAGGATAACTAGTTGCATATCTCGACACCTCAAATAGTATAAAAGAATACTAATTCGTCTTTGAAATATAATGAGATCACTAGCTTTTATAAAAGGAACTTTAATTCCCGTTTATAAAGTCCCCTAAAATCAAATGACGCATCCTCAGTTCTAATACTCCCATAATCTAATTCCTATCCATCCATAATACAAACAGTAAAAAGCAATAAAACAAGATGTGCCTGCTGATAACCCATAAAGAATCACTTTCCATGTTTTATCAAAGCGAGTTCTATTCGTAATCGTATAAATAAGTGTATACATTGCTGAAATAAAAACTCCAATCGAAAAAATAAAAATAGAAATTGATATAAAACTCATACTGCCAAGCTTATTTAAATCCGCTAAATCCATGTGCATAAGAAATAGCATTATGGACATAAACAAACATAAAACAGGTAAACTGTATATTAGATTTTTAATTACTATTCCCCATTTAAGCTTTTTGAAAAAGTAGCGAATGAGCTGAACAACAAAAGATAAAAAGAATGCTATTCCTAACAGTATTCCTATTCCAATCATAATACGCAATACCCAAATTCCTATTGCACTACGGGCAACTAAAACCGCATCATAAAAATAAATGCTCTTCTCCCCTTCTATCTCAGTAAAGTAGACTGCAGAACGCTGTTCATTAACATCTCTAAACACCCTTCCATCAGTACTCACATATTTTTCAACATCTGATAAAAAATGCTGCAAGATCATAGTATCCTTTTCAAACCGCACGCAGGTTGAAGTCAAAGGTGCATTGACAAATCTAAAAAGTTCGTTTCTAGTATTTAATGTTGTATACGTTCCCGCCCACCCATAATATTGATCAATATTCTTTGCGGTAGTATCTTGTACTGCCCCCTTTATAATTGTTTTTGTGTATTGATCTACAATTTGATTTAAAATCTTCTTATGTCCAACAATAGCATTACTGCTTATAGCAATTCCTAAATCTAATTCTTTGCTATATAGATAGTCAGACAAAAATCCATTAATCCCTCCACTATGTCCTTTAAATCTGTAATTATCTGACCCGTATTCTCGGTCATAAATACCTAAACCATATCCAAAGTCAATGTCATATTCATTCTCTAGCCAACCATGCAACTGTTCCATTTCATCCAACCTACCTGGTTTTGAAAACACCTTGGCCTTATCATCTTTAGACAAGAAAAACTGCAGGAACTTACTCATATCTTCAGCGTTACTTATCAAAGCACCTGCCGCTTCGCCAATCAAGGGATCATTATTTGCTCTTATTGGTGCATCTTCTTCAATGCGGTATCCAATTGCAATTTGTTCGTTTGCCATAGCCTCCTGACTTGTAAACCGCGAGGCATTCATATCTAAGGGACTCAATATTTTGCTTTGAATATATTCTTGATATTGCATCCCTGTCAACTTCTCAATGATGTAAGCAAGTATTACATATCCAGGATTTGAATATGAATGTACTAGTCCAGGCTGCCATCTAGAATGCATAGAATTCTTATAGTGTAACATTTCCTCAAGTGCAGTCATACCATCTATTCTTGGTTTTGTGAAAGCTGCTAAATGCATATCATCGAAACCTGCTTTATGCTCTATTAAGTGCTTAATCAGTACTGGATATTTCTCTTCATATGGATTCGTAAAAGGAACCTCGGGAGCTACTTCTCGCAATGGAGTATTTAAACCTACTAAGCCATCTTCTATCATTTTCTGTACAGCCAGTGCAGTAAAACTTTTGCTAATAGAACCTACACGAAACAAATGTTTTTCTGTTACTTTAGTTTGACTTTCTAAATTAGAATATCCAAATCCTTCTCGCATAAAAATAGAGTCACTAGAAACTACAGTGATAAACATTCCTGGCATTTTATAGTCTTCCATTAATTCAATTAATGAATCCCTAAGAACAGAAACATTTAATTCTTGGGAAATAACTTGAGTTTGCACAAAAAATAAAAGAATGAAGGCTAAGTATCTATATCGCATTTGAATAATTTACTATGTTTAACTTAGTACTTTGCTATACTATGTATTGACCTAAAAAAAGTCACATTAGACTTTCTTTTAATTTTAAAAGCATCGTGATAAGTAAATACCAAAGTATACTAATAACTATCATGACCGGAATAAACCAATTTCCTAATACCTCATAAACTCCATCACCTGCCGCTCCAGAATACATTCCTATATTTTGTAAGACGCCATCCTTGAAAAACATCCCTACTTCTGAAGGATTCCAAATTTTCGAAAATATGCAAAAGACGAAACCTGCAAGTAACAGATATAAACAAGCAAAAACAATATAGCTGATGCCATTTCCTATATTCCATAGAATCGCTTTGAAAACGTGAAGTGGATTAAATGTTCGAGTTGCTTGGTCTAATTTTTTTTCAGCTTTGAGTGGCACTAGCACGATTTCTGGTGAGCCTAATTTCTCAAGTACATCCATCAAGTCGTCTACCTCACTTGTCTCAGAACTTTTATCTGTGGATTCATAAATGTGACTATTGAATTCCATCAAAACGTCTAAGCGATCTTCATTAGGTAAATCAGAAAGCATGCGTTTAATACGATTTATATAATCATCGTATATCTTTTGTGATGCCGTTTGCTTAAATACTATTGGTTTCATTTTGATATCTTTTTAATTGATTTTTCTAGTTCCATCCAGTATGTCTTCATTTCCTTTAGCGTTCTTATCCCCATCTTAGTAAGACAATAGTATTTTCTAGGAATTCCCGAATCCTGTTCCACCCACTTTGAAGTCACCAGGGATTCTTTCTTAAGTCTATTCATTAATGGATATAAAGTACCTTCAGCAATCTCAATTGAAGTATGTTGTTTCACTTCTTCAATTAATTCGTAACCATAATACTCTTTTCCTTGAAGCACGTTCAATACAATAAAAGCAAGTGTGCCTTTCTTTACTTGAGATTTCCACTTATGTACAAATTCATCGTTCATATTACAAACATAAGACATAATACATAGCTATACAAGGTACATAGTTATGATTAGTCGAATCCTTGGCCTAGTTCGACGAAAAAACACATAGATTATAGAATCCGTCAATTCATATACGATCACAATTAATATTCTATTGACTCTTTATACCCGTTCTTTAACTTTTTATTAGCATATAATTGAAAACATTTTGTTCAATTTTGTATTAAGTAATTGTGAAGTATCTTATTATCATATTATTCGGCTTAGGCATGGCGTTTCCCGCACAGGCACAAGTATCAAAAGCAGACGATTTCAAAGTTGTGTTTAACGATACGATTATTGACCTTGGAAGTGTTATTAAAGGAGAAAAGGCCTCTGAGACATTTACTTTCATAAATCACGGTTCTGAAGCAGTACAAATAGATCTAGTAAGCTCATGTGAATGCACTACCCTAGATTGGTCTCGTGGCAAAATCATGCCTAACGAAGAGGGATTCATCCAATTTACATTTGATAGCAGTTCTAAGGATGAACCAGAAGTCATAGATATAGAAATCTTCTTTATGAACAAAGATGAAGAAGGTGAACCTAGATTTAGGATAATCAATTACAAATATGATCTAGCCAGACCTTAAACAAGGTCTAGTCTATCCATTTTAATTTTCATTGATCTTTAAAACTTCAAGAAAAGCTTTCTGAGGCACTTGGACAGTACCTATTTGACGCATCTTCTTCTTTCCTTTTTTCTGCTTCTCTAAAAGCTTCCGCTTACGCGTAATATCACCACCATAACATTTAGATGTGACATCCTTTCTCAGAGCTGAAATAGTTTCTCTAGCTATGATTTTGGCTCCTATAGCTGCTTGTATCGCTATCATAAATTGCTGACGCGGTAAGAGCTCCTTTAATCGCTTACATATTTTTCGCCCAAATGGATCCGCCTTTGATTTATGCACTAGTGAACTCAAAGCATCCACAGGTTCGCCATTTAATTTTATATCTAACTTCACAAGATCTGATTTCCTGTAATCTATAGGAACATAGTCAAATGAAGCATAGCCCTTAGATATGGATTTTAACTTGTCATAAAAATCAAAAACAATTTCAGCCAGTGGCAATTCAAACGTCAGTTCAATACGTTCTGGAGTCAAATAAGTTTGCTTACTCAGCGTCCCCCGTTTATCCAAACACAATGTCATGATACCTCCAATATATTCTGGCTTGGTAATTATTTGTGCCTTAATGTATGGCTCTTCCACATAATCTAGAAATGTCAAATCAGGTAAATCATTAGGTGTATTAATTTCTAACTTTTCACCTTTCTTTGTTCCTGCTCTGTATGATACATTGGGAACTGTTGTGATCACTTCTTGATCAAATTCACGACTTAAGCGTTCTTGTATTATTTCCAAATGTAGCATTCCCAAGAAACCACACCTAAATCCAAATCCAAGAGCAACTGATGACTCAGGTTCGTAGACTAATGAAGCATCATTTAATTGTAACTTCTCCAAACTTTCACGCAAGTCCTCAAAATCTTCATTCTCAATTGGGTACAAACCAGCAAAGACCATGGGCTTGACATTTTCAAAACCATCAATCGCTGCATCACATGGATTCTCCACACGAGTAATCGTATCACCTACTTTTATTTCTTTGGATTGCTTTATCCCTGTTATGATATATCCAACATTTCCTGCAGCCAATGTTTTCTTTGGAATTTGATTGAGCTGTAATACGCCTATTTCATCAGCATGGTACTCTTTCTCTGTGTTTACAAAACGAACAGCATCTCCTTTATTTATTGTTCCATTAAGAATCCTAAAATATGCCACTACTCCTCTAAAAGAATTATATACAGAATCAAAAATTAATGCTTGTAATGGGGCTTCAGGGTCTCCTTTTGGTGCTGGTATCTTAGCAACTATTTCTTCAAGAATATTCTCAACCCCAAAACCAGTCTTACCTGAGGCATGGACAATATCTTCAAGTTTACATCCAATAAGATCAATAATCTGATCAGACACCTCCTCTATCATTGCAGACTCCATATCCACCTTGTTTAAGACGGGGATAATCTCGAGATCATTTTCTAAAGCCAAATATAAGTTTGAAATAGTCTGAGCTTGTATTCCTTGACTAGCATCTACTAACAAAAGCACACCTTCACATGCTGCAATTGATCTAGAAACTTCGTAAGAAAAGTCAACATGCCCAGGAGTATCTATTAAATTAAACGTGTACTTATTCCCATCCTTTGCATTGTAATACAATTGAATGGCATGACTTTTAATTGTAATACCTCTTTCCCTCTCAATATCCATATCATCCAAGGCCTGGTTCGTCATGTCTCGTTCAGAGATGGTCTTTGTATACTCTAACAACCTGTCAGACAAAGTACTCTTGCCATGGTCAATGTGGGCGATTACACTAAAATTTCTAATAAGCTTCATAAGCTCACAAAGATAGTCCTAAAAAGAACAAGACATTCCTCTCCTCTTGTATATTTTTAGAGTAAAATTGTCGTATTTTAGATATCTATAAACTCAAATCATGAAAATTTATAAACTATTCTCTTTCATAGCGGCATTCTTCATCTTAGTTTCTGGAATTCAGGCACAGTACGCTTTCACAGAAAAGCAAAAAGTTAAATGCTCTGAAATAAAAAATCAGCAAAGAACGGGTACATGCTGGAGTTTTGCTACTTCCTCATTTATAGAATCCGAATTACAAAGAAAAGGCCTAAATGTAGACATTAGTGAAATGTTCATTGTGAGAAAAGTATATGAAGACAAGGCATTCAATTATGTCATGCGTCAAGGAAAAGCAAATTTTTCTCAAGGTAGTTTATCGCATGACTTGATCCGCACAGTTGCAAGAGAGGGAGTCGTTCCTGAACTGAATTACATGGGAAGATCTTCTGTGGATGAAACGTTCAACCATTCAGAATTAGAAAAAGGATTAAAAGGCTTTCTGGATGGTGTTATTGCCGCAAAACATCCAACCAGCAAATGGAGACGCGCAGTCTCAGCAGTCTTGGATGTATATTTAGGCGCTATTCCAAAAGACTTTGTTATTGATGGAAAAACATATAATGCAGCAGCACTTAGAGATATGTTACAAATCAAAGATGAAGACTTTGTGAGTCTAAGCTCTTTCACACACCACCCATTTTACTCTGATTTTATTTTAGAAATTCCAGATAACTATTCTAACGGAAAATTTAAAAATGTACCTCTTGCAGAACTTAAAACTGCAGTAGATCATGCTTTAGAAAAAGGATATTCAATTGCCTGGGATGGTGATGTAAGTGAAAAAGGATTTTCTCATAAACACGGTCTTGCTATATTACCTGTAGACGAGAAAAGAGAAGATCTATTTACACAACCAGGCGAGGAAATTAAAGTTACACAGCAGTCCAGACAAGAAGCTTTTGAATCTTGGTCAACTACAGATGATCATCTAATGCATTTAGTAGGTAAATCTGTTGATCAGAATGGAACCTCCTATTATTTGATAAAAAACTCATGGGGTCATAACAATGAACATCATGGATATCTTTATATGTCTGAAGCCTACTTTTTGATGAAAACTGTTGCTATTATGGTCAATAAAAATGGGCTACCCGACCAAACAAAGAAATTATATAGCTATTCAGGGAAATAGTCTAAATCTAAGGCAGCGAATAGCTAAATAGACCGTTGTTTGGGTATTAGGAAATGGTCTAATTATGAAAACAAACGTATTCATGCCTATTTTGGCATTTTGTTTCTTTTGTATAGCTTGTTCTGAGGGTCCGCCAGCTGTTACCTTTATTCAACTGGAAAAGGATATTGAACTAAATCTATGGCAAGAATTAACAGTAAATGGGGCTCAGCCACAATTACTGTTAAAAACAATTGACGCATACAATTGTGAAGAAGGGGAAATTATATCAGAATATTCCTTATCAAATCAAACAATCGATCTCTTTTTAGAGTCTATTCAAATTCCAGATGATTGTAACAATTCTTCTAATGTTTTTTTCAAGAGAATACATCCTATAGACTTAGAAGTTGGATCCTATGACTTCTTTGTACATCTAAGTGACATCGTCTCAAATGAAGGGAGTCTAAATTATTCTGAAGATCAAATTGAACTTAGTCTAAACACAACAAACGGCATAAAATTCAATAATTCTATTATGAATAGGATTCCTCAAAACACCGTCTGGGGATATGTGCATGATTCAGTATCCAGTCTTAGTCTTCAAAATGATTTACTATCTCTAGTTGATCAGGATATACAATTTGAATTTTTATCTGGAAATTACAGTCATTTTCAAATATCTGAAAATGGTATTACACAAGTTAATGAGCTCGAAACACAAGAAAATGGCTTCGTAATAAAATACAAGAACGAAAGTGATTGGGAAACTTTAGTATCAGAAGCAAGTATTCTAGACAACAATAGCTCTGTTAAAATATATTTGCAAAATTTTGACGGACAATCTTACAGAAACTAGACTTCGAAAGTGTACCCCATAGATTTAGCTTCTTCATACCTATGTCTATCAAATTGAAAAAGTTTAGCGGGCCTATGAGCCACGCCTTGCTGGTACTCTTCCTGATCTAAAAGAACACCTAGTGATAATATCTTTTTTCTAAAGTTTCTTTTATCCAGTGGCTTACCTAATACCGCTTCGTACAAATCCTGCAATTCTGAAAGTGTGAATTTTTGAGGCAATAATTCAAACCCTATAGGCTGTGTCCTAACTTTTGATTTTAAAGTTTGTAAACAAGTTTGCATGATCAACATATGATCAAATGCAAGTGTATGGATTTCAGATAATTCATGCCAAGCCAATTCATTTGCAAAGGAATGTGCCTTTGGATTGACATTCGCAATATTTACAAGTGAGTAGTATGCTACAGTGATGACTCTCCCCTTTGGATGCCTGTCTGTTTTTCCAAATGTTGCTACTTGTTCTAGAAAGACATTCTCAAGTCCTGTAAGCTCCTTGAGCACACGCTTTGGCGCATTATCTAAGTCTTCATCTGGAAATACAAGATCACCTGGGAGTGCCCAATAATCTTTGAATGGTCTCTCTGCACGCTTTATTAACAAGATCTTTAATGAGGAGTTGTCAAATCCAAAAATCACATTATCAACAGAAAAGGCAGTTTTGAAAAAGGTATTACCTACTGACATTACAATGACCTAAATTTTTACTAATATTTTTTTCTGCGTTAAGAACCTACTATTTCGTACCTGATTCTCTTTTATTTAATTCATCCCGAATCAATGCGGCTTTTTCATAGTTTTCTTCTGCAAGGACCTTTGACAATAATTTAGTTAAAGCCTCAGTTGAATAACTCTTGATGTCACTTGGCTCCTTTTTTGAAACTTTTGTGGATTTGAGTTTCTTTTCTTCTGACTCTTCTAACACAACACCCGCTTCTTCCATTATAAATTCGAAAGTATAAATGGAACAATTAAATCTCACTGCCATGGCTATCGCATCAGATGTCCTACTATCTACAATTAATTCCTCTCCATTATTTCCCTGGCAAATCAGTTGTGCATAAAAGATCCCTTCTAAGAGATTATTAATGATCACCTCTTTTAAGGTAATATCAAACGTCTCTAATGTATTCTTGAACAAATCATGAGTTAAGGGCCTGTTCGGCGTCATGTTTTCCATTGCCACTGCAATCGCTTGGGCTTCAAAGCCGCCAATTACAATTGGTAATCTTCTATTTCCATTAATTTCACCTAGTACAACCGCATAATTGTGGGATTGCGTCACACTGTGTGAAAGGGCTACTATGTCGAGTTCAATCTTTTCCATATCCTACGTAAAATAGGCAGTTCGCAAAATACAATATTTCTCCAATGTCAATAGAATTTTAGGTGTTTTGCGCTTTAAACTTACGCAATGACTCATTTAACCTTGGAACAACATCAAATAGATCTGCACAAATGCCATAATCAGCAGCCTTAAAGAAAGGTGCTTCTGCATCTTTATTAATAACAACGATCACTTTTGAATTGTTTACACCAGCTAAATGCTGGATAGCTCCTGAAATCCCTATCGCAAAATATAGATTTGGTCTTATCGCAACTCCTGTTTGTCCTACATGCTCATGATGGGGTCTCCATCCAGTATCTGCCACAGGTCTTGAACATGCAGTCGCTGCTCCCAATATCTTAGCCATCTCTTCAATTATACCCCAATTCTCCGGTCCTTTCATTCCACGTCCTGCTGACACAACCAATTCAGCTTCCGGTAAAGGAATTTCACCATCAACAGTTCTCAATTCAAGAAGCTTCTCTCTACCTCCTAATGCAGCAGCGTCAAAACTCTCAAGTTCTGCCAAACCTTCTCCTATCTCCGCTTTAACTGAGTTCCCCATAATAGTAAACGCCTTTTTGGGATGTGTAACCCTATAATGCGCTAAGGCTTTTCCTGAGAACACCCCCTTTGTTACCTTCCAACCTCCTTCATTGACTTCTACTCTTGAATTTACTCCAGACACAATTGCAGCATCTAGAGATACTGCCAATCTACCTAATAGAGTTCTTCCTTTTGCACTGTGAGATAGTATAATAGTATGTGCTCCCTGTGATTCAAATACACTAGAGATTAACTTGCATGCATGCTGGGAATCAAAATGCTCCATTCCTGAAGCTTGGATTACTTTAGTAGCTCCATAATTACCAAGTTTCTCAGCAGAGTTAATTTGACTTAGAGACAATGCTATGCATGCAGAAGAAGTGTCTTTTGCAATTAAACTCGCAAAATATACTGCTTCTAAGGAAGCTTTTTTCACCTCTCCGTTTTGATGTTCAACTAGAACTAATACTGACATTCGATTATTATTTTTAGATTATATTACTTTTGATTCTTCATGCAGTAAACGTACAAGTTCGTCCATATTTTCAGGATCTATCATTTGGACGCCTTTCTTCTCGGGTGGCAAAGAATACGAGGTGATTTCAGAATAAGAATTCATTTCCTTTGCCGGAATTACATGAAGTGGTTTTTTCTTCGCCATCATAATTCCACGCATGTTTGGAATCCTTTGTTCTGCTAATCCCTTCATTGCAGATAATACAAATGGAGTATCTACCTGCACTTGCTCCACACCTCCTTCTATGTCTCTTTCCACAGTTGCTGTAGAACCATTTACATCCATCTTACTCACATAAGAAAGGAATGGAAGATCTAAATGCTCCGCAATTATTCCTCCCAGTTCTGAACCATTATAATCAATGGTTTCTTTACCAAGAAAGATGATATCATAATCATTGAACCTAGCATGATCAGCAATTTGATGACCTACAAAAGCTGAGTCTCTTGGTATTGCATCTACTCGGTATGCAGCATCCGCCCCTATAGCTAAAGCTTTTCTTATAACCACATCACTTGTACTGTCTCCTACATGGATTACATCCACAGAGCCGTCAGTTGCTTCCTTAAGCTCAATAGCTCTGACAAGTGCATACCATTCATCATAGGGGTTCATAATGAATTGTACCCCGTTAGTGTCAAACTCAGAATTATTATTACTGAATGCAATTTTTGCTGTTGTTTCTGGTGTTTTAGATATACAAACTAATATCTTCATCATTTTTGAATTAGACCGCAAATATATTACTCTGTGAGAGAAACCTTTACAGTAAGTATAGTATTATTAATATTAATATGAGTGAAAGACTAGAAATCCTTAAAAAGCACCTAAAAGAAGATCCAAATGACTCCTTCTTGCTCTTTGCAATAGCCAAAGAGTACGAAAAACAAGAGAAATTCTCTAAAGCCCAGAGTTATTATGAGATATTAAGAGAAAAGGATAAAAATTACATTGGGCTTTATTACCACCTTGGTAAACTGCATGAATTGCATGCGGAGAATGATAAGGCTATAGCGACTTATAAAGACGGAATTCAATTAGCTAAAGAACAAAAAGATTTTCATTCTGCCTCAGAACTTAATGGAGCTTTGGAAAATCTTGGTGTTTCTTTTGAAGATTAAATAGTCCTTCATAAACATGCATCGCTGGGCCTATTAACCAAATGTCATGAAATTTCCCTTCTGAAATATTACCACTCACCTTTAAGGCTCCACCTTTTGTCAGAATTTTATAATTGAAATTTTCTTTCTGCTTTTCATAAATTGACTGTGTAATCGCTGCAGCTACAACTCCAGTCCCGCAAGAAAATGTGATGTCTTCTACTCCCCGTTCATACGTCAAAACTTCTAAGACATCATCTCCTGTTTTCTCTAAACAGTTTACATTGATTCCTTTAGTGTGATATATTTCTCCATATCGTACTTCCTTGGCATATGCAATAAACTCTTTATCCTCAGGAATCTTTGATAGATACACATAATGTGGACTCCCTGTGTCTAGAACATATGCTGAGCCGTCCCGTTTCACAGTTTCTACATCTTTCATTTGCAAAGAGATTTCATCAGCACTTGCTTTCGCTTTGTGTTCTCCGTCAATTGCTAAAAATCTACAGTTCTTACCTACATATGACTTTGAAAATGCGTAATGAACTATGCATCGGCCTCCATTGCCACACATACTACTTACATTCCCATCAGAATTATAATAGATCATTTCAAAATCATAATCGGGATGTTTTTGAATTATTATCAGACCATCTGCCCCTATTCCAAATCGTCTATCACACAATAATGCAATTTCCTCTTCCAAGAAATCGAAGTCATTACTTGTATCTGAAAATCTATCAAGAATGATAAAATCATTTCCTGTGCCCTGATATTTAGAAAACTTTAATTTCATATTTCAACTAAATGCTGCTTTTTCACGTTAATGCTAGTAGAATAAATGTATTAATTGCTATTTACTAACAAATTACATTTAATTTTAATATATAATTCAAATTGCACTTCATGAAAAATGTCATTCTTATAATCTTATGCTGTGTTTGCAGCTCCCTCATCAGCCTAAAACTATATGATAATTTCTCTGAAGCAAAAATAGAAGAACAGGATAAAGAAAATTATTCAAAACTGGTAAGTGACAAAGAACTCATCTTATCTAAAGACCTAAAACGACATTTTACCTCAACTACCCCAACAAATTTCATTTCTGCAGCATCTAAAAGCTTACCTGCAGTTACTTCCATTAGAACAATTACGTCTACATCTGGTTCAGATTCAGTACGAAGACAATCAAATTCAACAGGTTCTGGTGTAATAATTTCTTCTGATGGTGTTATCGTTACGAACTACCATGTTATAGAGAATTACGAGGAAATTATTGTCATGTTAGATGATAAAAGAGAATACAAAGCAAAGGTCTTAGGTACAGATACAAATACGGATTTAGCAATATTAAAAATTGAAGCTGAAAATTTACCATTTATACTATTGGGGAATTCAGATAGTTTGAAAGTGGGCGAATGGGTATTAGCCATTGGAAATCCTTTTAGATTAAATTCTACTGTTACCGCTGGAATCGTAAGCGCAAAAGCTAGGAATATAAATATTCTAGAAAGTAGAATTGGAATAGAATCGTTTATACAAACTGACGCAGCAGTAAACCCTGGAAACAGTGGAGGCGCACTAGTGAATACAAATGGTGAATTACTAGGAATAAATACAGCTATTCTTTCTACATCCGGAAAATATGAAGGATTCTCATTTGCAATTCCATCTAATCTGGTAAGTAAAGTAGTTTATGACATAAGACAATATGGAGCCGTTCAACGTGGATGGTTAGGGATAACCATTTCTAATATTGATGACCAAAAGGCGGAAGCATTAAGATTAAGTGAGGTAAAAGGAATTCTTGTTGATATGGTAAATGCAAATACAGCAGCGGCAGATGCAGGCTTAAAAAATGCTGACGTAATTATAGGAGTCAATGGTGTCCAAACAAACACGACTCCTGAATTTCTTGAGCAAATTGCACGCTACCGCCCTGGCGATGAAGTTAAATTGGCATTCATTCGCAGTAGTAAAGAAATGTCCACAACCGCAATTTTAAGAAACCAATTAAACACAACTGATTTTATCGCTGTACGTAAAGACAAAGATCTTGTAGACTTAGGTTTTGAGTTAAGAGATATGGATTCCAATGAAAAATCAAGACTAGCTAAAGATGGAGTTATTGTTGTGACAATAAAAGAAAGCAGTAAAATTGACAAAACAAATATGGATCCTGGTTTTATAATTACATCTATTAACAACAAAGAAGTGTCTAATGTGGATGAGTTAATCGCAGAATTAGATAAAACTACAGGCAGAGTATACCTTGAGGGTTACTATGAAAATTATCCAGGCAAATACCCTTATACTTTTTACAAATAAGCTCTATTAGACAAGACCAAATTCAATAGACTTTTTCACTAAGCCAGCGGTATTTCTTACTCCTAGCTTATTGATTAAGTTGCGCCTGTGCGTTTCCACAGTCCCTAGACTTATAAATAACTTGTGTGCAATTTCGTTTGAAGTTAGTTCATCAAGTATTAATTTCAATATTTCATTTTCTCTTTTTGAAATTTTTGGAATAAGACTTTGTCGTGTTTTTGTTGTAGGCGTATTTGCCATCAGCTGTATCAGCACTTTTTTATCAAAGTGCTTTTCGCCTTTATATACCTTGCGAATAGCTTCAACAATTTCATCTTTTCCACTATTTTTTAATAAATATCCATCTGCTCCTTGTTGCACTAACTTCTGAATTAATTTCAGCTCATCCATCATTGAGAGTATAATGACCTTAGATTTAAGCTTTTGACTATGTATCTTCTTGGACAGTTCCAAGCCATTCATGACCGGCATATTTAAGTCCAGCAATATAATATCTGGTGACATTTCATGAATAAGCTCTAATGCTTCTAGTCCATTAGCTGCAGTTCCCACTATTTGGATACCCTCAGAATTTGAAAGCATAAGTTCTATTCCTTCAATTACTAGCTTATGGTCATCTACAATAATTACTGAGATCATGGCAAATCTGTTTATTCTATAAGTTCTTAATTAATTTCATCTAATTCAAGCAATAGGAATGTTAATAGTAACTGATGTCCCATTTCCAATTTCTGTATTGATATCTATTTCACCACCCAAATATTCCACTCTTGACATGGTAGAATTCAACCCAAGTCCTTTTTTCTTTAAAGCCGTTTCTAAATCAAAACCAATTCCATCATCTTCGATTAAAATCACAATTTCTTCTTTAACTCTATTTAACTGAAGAACAACATGATTGGCATTAGCATACTTTACAATATTATTAGACAATTCCTGAATAATCCTAAAAATGAAAGTTTCTTTTTTCTTATCAATTTGCTCATCCCAATTTAAAATCTCTAAGTCTACATCAATATGATGTACTGTTTTCATATTTAATGCAAGATCTTCAATTGCTGTTTGCAAACCATCTAATCTTAGTACGTTTGGCATCAAATCATGAGAAATCCTTCTCACCTCTCCGCATGCTTCATCTATCATTGTCTCAACCCTTCCAGAGCTCTGCATTTCTCTTAATGCCACCACTTCACTTTTAATATTACTATAATGCGCTTTCACCGTTGTCAGCAAACCACCTAGGCCATCGTGCAAATCACTTGCAATCCTAGTACGTTCAGCTTCTTGACCTTCTAACAACGCTTGTGCTCTTGTAAGTTGATTTTCTTTTTTTAGCTGTATAATTTTCTGCTTGTCAATTAGATTTTTTTGCTCAAAAATCCGTTTGTTTAAGCGATTCCGTTTCATTAAAGTATACACAAAATAACTAGCAAATAAACTCAGCACTATTAATGCAGAAAACAAGACATTTCTTTGCTTTCGTTGCTCTCTGATCTCATAGTCTTTTTCAGCATTTTTAATCTGACTTTGAAGATCTGCTATACTCTGATTGACATCCTTTTGAAAAACACTATCCTTTAAAGCATGGTAGCGTTCTAAATAATTAAGAGCCTGACTATCATCCTTTGCCAATTTCCTATTTTCATAGAGATAAGAATAAGCTAGGGTTTTGCCTTCTATATCTTTTTCTAAGGACAATCGATCTTCAAAATATTGCCCTGCTTTTTCAACCCTCCCTAACTCTTGATACGCCATCCCTAAGGTGGTGTACGTAATGATTAGGGGAAATTTATTGACTTGTTTCTTTAGAGATGGTATGCTGTTTTCTAAACGAATTATAAGACTATCATCTTCAATATTAAACACCTGCTTTGCAAGGGAATGCTCAGAAACTTGGTCATTGCGCTGCTTACCAAAAGATTTTGATAATTCTTGTCCTTCCACTAAATATTTAGCATAATTTTCATAATCTCCAATTGCAAATGAATTACGAGTAAGTGAAGTCAAAGTAATAAATTTCATGATTTTACTTTCATCTTGCATCGCATCGTATGCTTTTTCAACACACTCTTTCACGAATGCGTAATTATGTTGTTTAAGATAAATCTTTGATAGATTTACATAGCTTGAACTTGTATGCTTTTTCATATCATGATCTAAATACCACGATATGGATTTTTTGAAATAGTATACTGCTGAATCAATAGTATTATCTGACATTAGAATAGTGCCCTTTATAAAATCAAATTCCGCAATATATTTTTCAAGGTCTATTCCCTTTCCTTTTACTTTTTCTTGTAGTTTTCTTATTCTTGGATCAAGTTCTTTATAATTTGCCTGAGACATTCCTTGCCGAATTGCTCTGTATGCAGAGAGCATTTCACCTTCTAAGTAATTTGATTCTTTCGACAACTGTTCTGCAGCTTTTAGAATTTGAATGGAGCTATCTAGATCTGTTCCGCGAAGCACATTTGCGCGTTCCAACATGGCATCAATTTCTTTATGCTGCCCCTGACAAATAGAAATCAGAGAAATAAAAAACGCGATAAGAAAAGAGAGTCGTGGAAGCATATTAAAATCTATAATTATAAAAGGTACAATTTAATTGTCAACTCAAGTGACATTTTCTTTTTGAATAATATCCAAAATATGCGCTCGTGAACATAGTTTTTCTAAACTTTGGATATCATTTAACATGCTGACAAGACCTGCTTCTAAAGGATTCATTATAGCTTCAAACTCTTTAAGTAAATCCTGTTTTATCCGCTTGCACTCTTCATTTATATAATCTTGAACATCCATATCTCTAGGTTTACCCAAGACTGCGTCTTAATGTATTCATACTCATTCATCTATAGTGGAGCAATTGGGAAAATACCCCATAATCACCTTAACAAATTTAACAAAGACATGTCTTCAAAACCTCTATGTAAACCATGAGAAAACTTAAATCAATGAAAACATGCAGTTTCCATGAAAATCTCTTGTTTTAGAAGGCATTAGTATAGCTATCCACATCAACATTTTCCTATTTTTGCCCTTATAAGTAATATGTATGGCAAAGCTAGATTTGGAATTCAATAAGAATGAAGATGCAATGAAACTGTCTTTAAGCAAAATGGATCAGCGCTTGGAGGAGGTGTATCTAGGTGGTGGTCAAAAGAAAATAGACAAACAGCATGATAAAGGCAAAATGACAGCTAGAGAGCGCGTTGCTGCCTTAGTAGATGATGCAGATGATTTCTTCGAAATTGGTGCATTTGTGGGATACAATATGTATCAAGAATATGGTGGCTGTCCAGCTGGAGGTGTCATAACTGGATTAGGCAAGATACATGGTAAGCTCTGTATGATAGTAGCAAACGATGCCACAGTAAAAGCTGGCGCTTGGTTTCCTATAACGGGTAAAAAGAACCTAAGAGCTCAAGAAATTGCAATTGAAAACAGAATACCTATAATTTATCTAGTAGACTCAGCAGGTGTCTTCCTTCCATTACAAGATGAAATTTTTCCAGACAAAGAACATTTTGGAAGAATCTTTAGAAATAACGCCGTAATGTCAAGCAAAGGTATCATTCAAATTTCTGCAATCATGGGGAGCTGTGTGGCGGGTGGTGCTTATCTGCCTATCATGTCAGATGAAGCCTTAATTGTTGAAGGTACAGGTTCAATTTTCTTAGCTGGACCGCATTTAGTAAAGGCAGCTATTGGTGAAGTCGTAGACAAGGAAACCTTAGGCGGTGCAGAAACGCAGTGTGAGATTTCAGGAGTGACAGATTATAAAATGCCTGACGATAAAACTTGCCTAGAAACAATTAGAGATATCGTTTCAAAAATTGGTTCTAATCCAAGTTCTGGAATTGATAGAATTGAATCAGTAGCTCCCAAAATTGATGCTCGAGAAATATATGGCTTATTCCCTGAAGAAAGGACAAAGCCATACAACATGGAAAACATCTTAAAATGTATTGTAGATGAATCCAAACTCACTTATTACAAGAAAGATTATGGACAGACAATAATTTGCGCTTACGCAAGAATTGATGGATGGTCTGTAGGTATAGTTGCCAATAGCAGAGAAGTCGTGAAAAACAAAAAAGGGGAAATGCAGTTCGGGGGTGTTATCTATTCAGACTCTGCTGACAAAGCCGCCCGTTTTATAATGAATTGCAATCAGAAAAAAATACCACTAGTTTTCTTTCATGATGTATCTGGGTTTATGGTAGGCACCCGATCTGAACACGGTGGGATAATAAAAGATGGAGCAAAAATGGTTAGTGCTGTTTCAAACTCCACTGTCCCTAAATTTTCAGTTGTTATGGGCAATTCTTATGGCGCTGGGAATTATGCAATGTGTGGAAAAGCATATGACCCTAGAATGATCGTAGGCTGGCCTTCAGCAAAAATTGCAGTAATGGGAGGTACACAGGCCGCAAAAGTCTTGACACAAATTCAAGTAGCTTCGTTGAAAAAGAAAGGCGAAGCTGCTGACCCAAAAAAGGAAAAAGAACTTTTTGATAAAATCAAACAGAGATACGATGAACAAACCACCCCATATTATGCTGCTTCTCGATTGTGGATAGATGCTATTATTGATCCTATTAAAACCAGAGACTTTTTATCCCGTGGGATTGAAATGGCCAACCATGCACCCATTGAAAAATTTAACGTAGGCGTAATCCAAACATAATGGAAATAGTAGCAAAGACTTTAGAAGGTTTTGAATCCATTCTTGCGAATGAAATAAAAGACCTAGGTGGAGAAGATATTGAAATACTCAATAGAGCCGTATCCTACAAGGGAGATTTAAAGCTGCTCTATAAATCTAATTATTGTTTACGAACTGCCATTCGAGTTTTAAAACCAATAGTTAAATTTCAAATTCGGTCTCAGGATTCTTATTACTATACTTTACTCACAATACCTTGGGATAAGTATCTTGACAATGATCTTACTTTTGCGGTAAATGCAACTTGCGCATCAGATATTTTTACGCATAGTAAATATTTAGCCCTAAAAACTAAAGATGGTATCGTTGATTTTTTCAGAAACAAAACGGGCATTAGACCTGATGTAAATGTAGAAACACCTGACATTCGTTTTGATGTTCTACTCAGGCGAGACGAAATTACAATCTCTCTAGACAGCTCTGATTTTTCTCTGCACAAAAGGAATTATAAAAAGAAATCCGGAGTTGCACCTTTAAGTGAGGTGCTTGCAGCAGGACTTATTCTCTCATCAGAGTGGGATATGAAGAAAGATTTTGTTGACCCCATGTGTGGTTCAGGCACATTGGCCATGGAGGCAACTATGATAGCTAACAATATACCTGCGCAATTTAAAAGAGAGGAATTTGGTTTTAAATATTGGAAGAATTATGAAGAAAAAGTCTTTGACGAAGTTGTAGAAGAAGAAAATGCCAAGCTTATAGAAAATCCGGTAAAGATATATGCTTCAGACAAGTCCTCTGACGCTATTCAAAGTATCAAATCCAATATTCAAGAAAGTGCTGTATTTAAAAACATTGTTGTCACAAAGGATGACTTCTTCATGATGGAGGGTAGAGAAAATTCTCATCTTCTATTAAACCCTCCTTACGACCAAAGAATAAAGAGTGATGACCTTAATGCATTTTATAAACAAATAGGAGACACGTTTAAAAAGAATTGGGAGAACTGTGAAGCATGGATATTTAGTGGCAATAAGGATGCATTAAAGTCGTTAGGTTTAAGAACAAGTAAAAAGCTTAGTTTTAAAAATGGTCCTATTGATTGTAAATTTCATAAATTTGAAATGTATGCTGGTAGCAGGAAAAGTAAATAGAAAAACTCAATCAAGTCTTTTAAGATTCTCATCCATTGCATTCACAATCTGTTTACTATTCTTTATTTTACCAATTCCCGTTGCAGCACAACAATCAAATCCTATTCCACATGACAGTTTGCAAATCATTTACCCCGACCTAAAGCATAGCTTTTTCTATTCTCAAATAAGACCTATCAGAAATAAAAATATAATCTTACCAGCTCCCATCACGAATTGGGGAGCAATTTGCAAATTAGAATTTCAACTAGAAAAGAGAATAAAATTACCTATAAAATTCAGACTAGGTTCATTGGAATATGTAGATAAGCTTGAGGGGAAACAATAAGCTATTGCTTACTTTCTTTTTATTGCAAATCAAATAGATCTTTTACACCCAAGTATCTTTCTGTGCTAAACCCTTCGCCATACTTTGCTCCTATATGTCTGCCCATCAAAATATCATGCGCTTGGACATAATCTAAAAATGCTTTGGATGAAATAGGCGTCTGTGGGCCTGTAGGATCTGCTGTATAGAATTGTGTTTTAAAACACTTAATAAGTTCTAGTTTCTTTTCCCAAAATTCGCTTACATCAATAACAAAGTCTGGTTCAATATGTCTGTCCTGAATGTAATGGTACACTGCTGTAGGACGCCATGCATCTTGTTTTGTCTCATTAGACAAAGTTTCAATCTTTATTAGTCCAGAATAGTACGCAGCATCGCTAACTAATTTTGAAGCCCTACCATGATCTGGATGTCTGTCTGTTACTGAATTACAAAGGATTATCTCTGGCTTACATTTCCGAATATAATGAACAACTTTTAAAATATTCTCTTCATTATATTGGAACAAACCATCTTTCAAAGATGCATTCTCTCTGAAGATAGCGCCCATCATTTTACGTGCATCTTCAGCTTCAGACCTTCTAGTTTCCACGGTGCCTCTCGTACCCATTTCTCCCCTAGTGAGATCTAGAACACCAACAGTCTTCCCTTTAGCAATATGAGAAAGTAAGGTTCCAGAGCACGCTAACTCCACATCATCAGGATGCACTCCTATTGCTAATATATCTACTTTATTCTTTGACATAGTTTTACCATCTAATTAAGGCACTCCCCCATGTAAACCCACTTCCAAATGCAGCGAGGCAAATAAGATCACCTTCATTTATTTTTCCTTCTTCCCACGCTTCATACATGGCTATTGGAATGGAAGCCGCTGTAGTGTTTCCATACTTTTGAATATTATTATACACTTGACGATCTTCTAACTTTAATAGCTTTTGAACAAATTGGCTTATTCGTAGATTTGCTTGATGAGGGATAAAAAGATCAATATCTGCGCTGGTCAAACCTACCTCGTCAAGGGCTTTATTTATTACTTCTGGGAATTTTTTGACAGCAGTTTTAAAAACTAATTGCCCTGTCATATTGGGAGCTAACAATCCATCATCAATCATCTTCTGCGTCACAAACACACCTCCCATACTTTCCGGTGGCGGGTAACCAAAGTTTTCCGCTCCCAGCCAAACACCTCCATGAGAACCCGGGTTAATCATTGCCAATTCTTCAGCATGTGTTCCATCAGAATGTATGTGGGTAGTTAAAATTCCTTTATCCTTTTCTTCCGTGGGTTGTAAAATTACAGCTCCGGCGCCGTCGCCAAAAATCACTGAAACAGATCTTCCTTTTGTAGTAAAATCCATCCCCATTGAATGCATTTCTGCTCCTACTAAAAGTATGTTTTTATATTTTCCAGTTTTTATAAATTGATCTGCGACAGAAAGTCCGTAAACAAAACCTGAACATTGATTTCGTATATCCAAAGCCGGTGCTTCTAGATGTGTTATTCCTAGTTGTCTTTGCAACAGAACGCCTGCACCGGGGAAATAATAATCAGAGCTGAGGGTAGCAAATACTATAAAATCAATATCCTCCTTTGAAATTCCTGCCTTATCTATAGCCATCTCTGCGGCCTTAGTACCCATCGTAGATGCAGTTTCCTTATGCTTTTCTGCAAATCTCCTTTCTTTGATTCCTGTCCTCTCTGTTATCCACTCATCAGTAGTTTCCATGAATTTTGCCAAATCATCGTTTGTGTAAATTCTTTCAGGAACATAGTACCCAATTCCTGCAATTTTACTATTCTTCATCAAGCAAAGACTTTTTTTCCAAGATATAAATTTTTATGTTTAAATGACCTTATATTTGGAACAATGAAAGCACAAGAACTATTACATATCCTATATAATCTCTGTGTATCTGACGGAGATATATCCAGAGAGGAGGTCTCATTCATTTCTGGGATCGCAAAAGAAATAGGAGCTGGACATTTAAGCCTTGATGAGATAAAAAATCTCAAGCTTGGCCTTTCTCCAGAATACCCTAAAGAAGAAAGAGACAGAATGACAATTCTATATTATTTGCTATTCCTCATGAAAGCAGATAAGCACATAGCTGAAGAAGAAAAGAAGACTATCCAGCATTTTGGATTTAAGTTAGGTTTCTCTGAATTGTTAGTAGATGAAATGATCGAGATTATTGAAAACAATAAGAACTCAAAAGTCCCTCCAGATGAACTATTGCAGATTATTATAAGACACAATAATTAAACGTTTAAAACTAGTTCTTTTTGATATTTGGTGAAAAGTTCAATTGCTTCTTTATACTGCGGATGTAATACATATTGAATGTTCTTTTTTAGATATTCATCCAAATCATAATCAGGATACTTACTTTGATATTTATTGATTACAGTATTTAAAACGTCAGGTGTTTGGGATAAAACATCAACAAAATCATCTTCTTCATCTTTTGACAACTCGCTACTTACTATCCATACAGCAAATGCAAATGGAAGCCCCGTAAATTGTTTCCATTCAGCTGATAAATCATAAGAATATCTATAATTTGTTTCCATTTCAAAAACCTTATCTCCTATTGCCAAGACAGCTTCTGGAAGAACATCTCCGTGATCATAAGCATCAAATTTCCAATTCAATTTCCAGAAATTTTTAGCTAAAATTCTTATCAACTGAACTGAAGTACTAGATTGTAAATCAAGAGATACTTTTTGAATTTCTTCCTTTCTCATATTTGACAGCAGTTTCACCGTTCGTACCTCAGAATCTCCACCTATACCGTACTGATCAATACGCCTATAAGGCCGCTTAATATGCAAAAGACTTCCTACGGGCACAAGAGCTATATCGCTAGAGTAATCTTCAAATGCGTCTGAACATCTGGACGGTATGCGCAAATCCAAGTTGAACTTTCCCTCGTTTTTGAGTACTTCCAAGTAGGGAAATGTATTAATATAGCTTACAAGTGTTACTTTTCTAATCATGTGCATGTATACAAAACCAAATAGACATCAATTTTGTTTATCTTGCTCGCAAAGAAACAATATTTAGAGGAAAAATGAGTGCGTGGAAAAAAACAGGCCAAAATTTTGCATATAGTGTTTTAGATCCCCTGATCAAGTTCTTGATTAAAGTTGGAGTAACACCAAATATGATTACCTCCTTTGGTTTGGTTCTAAATATACTTGCAACAGTCATCTTGATATATGGAGCTGAAAAAGGAATACGAGACAATCACATCTATGTATTCTGGGCTGGTTTTATTATTCTATTAGCAGGGCTAATGGATATGGTAGATGGAAGAATGGCTCGGATTGGTAATCTCGCTAGTGACTACGGAGCTTTGTTTGATTCAGTCTTAGATAGATATAGTGAACTGATTATGTTTCTAGGCATATGTTACTACCTAGTAGAAAATGATTATTTTCTAAGTTCGCTTTTTGCATTCTTAGCGATGGTAGGATCCATAATGGTAAGTTACACACGCGCAAGAGCTGAAGGCCTAGGAGTAAACGCAAGTGTAGGACTTATGCAAAGACCAGAACGCATAATAACGATAGGAACAGCTGCAGGTCTTTGTGGTATTATTTCATCCTTCCTTGGAGGCGATTACAAGATTGATGTTGACTGGCTACCATTCCCTTTATTTGAAACTATTACTTTTTTTACATTTCCTATTTTTATTGTTGCTATACTTGCAAACCATACTGCAATAAAGCGCTTACTATACGCAAAAAATGAAATGGAGAATGGAAAATAAACTTCCAAAATATCGCATTGAACAAGAGCTTGAAGGATTACCCGAGCACTACCCAACTTTAAATCACAACGATGATTTTGTATTCTATATTCAAAGAAATATAAATCAGAATACTGTCATTTATTCAATTAACTATAATGCATTCGGTGATATTAATATGAATTCGCCTTTACGCATGCATTGGAAAAAATTTGAAGAAGATGGCCAAACTCAAGCACTTAATGCCCTACAAGAAAACATTGCCTACGGCTATAAATCACAAATTATAAATAAAGATGCTTTCAGCTTTCAGTTCTTAGCATATAACAAATTGAACTTCTTTCTTGTAAACGAAGAGAACACATTCAAAGTAGTGTGCAAGATCAATGGCAAAGAATCTTACTTAAGTAAAATATATGTGCAACTTGATATAAATGGCATTTTCCCGCAAGGCAAATTTTATGAACTCTATGGAAAAGATAAGGAAACGACTGATCTTATCTATGAGAAAAAACATTTCTAGCATTTCCAATGTTGAATTCCAATACATTTGAACGCTTCTCACGCAATTCAATAAAAGTATTTCTGTTCTTTACTCTCCTGTTTTTCACTTGGTTCGTATTTGTTGTTGGTATTCAAGAAAATAATATCATCCTTTTTGGGCTTATCTCTGTTTTATTTTTTGCGCATAAAACAACGAGAAAATTCTTATACTGTTTTTCACCATTCATTGCATTTGTACTCTTGTATGACTCTTTACGAATTTTGCATGACTTAAATCTATTTAGCATTCATACTTCAGATCTCTTTGCGTTAGATAAATCCATTTTTGGGCTCAATCATGAGGGTTCCAGAATTTCTTTAAATGAGTATTTACTTTTGCATAGAAATTCTGTTCTTGATTTTTTATCTGGCGCATTTTATCTAACATGGGTACCCTTTCCTTTACTTTTTGGGTTTTATTTATTCTTAAAAAAAGAATACAAGTTGGTATTTAATTTCTGGCTATGCTTTCTAATTACTAACCTCATAGGATTTCTAGGATACATTTTTTATCCTGCTGCACCTCCGTGGTATTATTTTGAATTTGGTTCAGAAGTGATAAAAGATACAATTGGCCAACCTGCAGGACTGGGATGGTTTGACGATATAATAGGTTTCCCCGTTTTCACTAATATGTATAGCCAAAGCGCAAATGTTTTTGGTGCGGTCCCTTCATTGCATGCCGCCTACCCTATGATTTTATCTTATTATAGCTTTAAGAATAAAAACATTTTCCTGAGTGTCATATTCCTGATCACTATGCTAGGTATATGGTTTGCAGCACTTTATACTACCCATCACTATATGATAGACGTCGTTCTAGGAATGCTCTGTGCCGTTTTAGGCATTTTTGTCAGTGAGCAATTCATTAAAAAGACTACTAAAATAAAGTAAAAGACTACGGAATTTACAAATAGTAGACTCCACTACCCAATTTCTACATTTTTAGAATTATAGCATTGGATTAATTTTAATTTCCATTTTATATAGAATACTTGGTGTTGGTTTCACAAATGGTTCTTTATGTATGCATTATTTAGGAAGAAATTTGAATTAAACATTCAATTATGCTTAAAAATAAAATGCAGTCGTATGACACTCCACAGCGAGTCCAGAAGATGGGATTATATCCATATTTCAGGGCAATTAAATCAGAGCAGGATACTGTCGTAAACATTGATGGGAAAGAAGTTCTCATGTTTGGCTCAAACAGCTATCTGGGACTTACGAATCACCCAAGGCTAAAAGAAGCTGCAAAGAACGCAGTTGATAAATTTGGTACTGGTTGTGCAGGCTCACGATTTTTAAATGGAACTTTGGACATTCATCTTGAACTTGAAGAAGCACTTGCACGGTATGTGGACAAAGAAGAAGCTCTAGTATTTAGCACTGGCTTTCAAGTGAACCTCGGTGTTATTTCTTCAATACCAGGAAGACACGATTATATAATACTAGATGATTTGGTGCATGCTTGTATCATAGATGGGGCACGTTTATCATTCGCAAAAACATTAAAGTATAAACACAATGACATGTCATCATTGGAACGCCTTCTACAGAAACTCCCAAAAGACAAAATTAAACTAATTGTTGTCGATGGTGTATTTAGCATGGAAGGTGATTTAGCAAAACTTCCAGAGATCGTGACTTTGGCGGAAAAATACTCTGCAAATATTATGGTAGATGATGCGCATGGACTTGGCGTCATGGGCCCATTAGGAAGAGGAACAAGTCACTATTTTGGTGTAGAAGACAATGTAGATCTTATTATGGGTACGTTTAGTAAATCACTTGCTTCTATAGGTGGTTTCATTGCTTCAGACAAAGACACAATTAATTTTTTAAAACATAATGCACGTTCTTTAATCTTTAGTGCCAGTCTTGCACCATCAAATGCAGCAAGTGTTATTGAAGCATTGAAAGTAATTCAAGAAGAACCACAGCGTATTGATAATTTATGGTCAAATACACATTTTGCAAAATACATGCTGAATGCATTAGGATTTAATACTGGTCATTCGCAGTCTCCTATTATACCTATTATCATTGGGGATGATTTAAAAACATTTGAGTTAACTAAACATTTATTAGCGGAAGGTGTATTTGTGAATCCGGTAGTTTCGCCTGCTGTACCAAGTAGTTCTTCACTTATACGCTATTCATTAATGGCTACTCATACAAAGGATCAAATTGCACAATCCATTGAGAAAATACATACTATTGCAATGCGCTTAGGAATACTTGATGAACAAAATAAAGAATATGCAAATCAAGGTTAGAGAAGTAGTAACAAAAGCTGAAGTCAAAGAGTTTATCCAATTCCAGCATGATCTTTATCGTGGTGATGCCTTTTATGTCCCTGAACTCTACATGGCACAAAAAGAAATGTTTGACATTCATAAGTTTCCATTTTATGAGTACGGGGAGGTAAAACATTTTTTAGCATATCAAAAGAATAAGATCGTAGGAAGGATATCAGCTATAAGTAATCCTAGATACAATACACACCATAACTGCAATGTTGGATTTTTTGGGTTCTTTGATTTCATTGACTCTCTTGATGTTGCAGAAGCTTTGCTTCAAGAAGCGATCGCCTGGTTAAAAGGATTTGCTTATGACAGAATAATTGGACCTACTAATTTCACAACAAATGAAACTGCTGGCTACTTAGTAGATGGTTTTGACGCTTCTCCATTCATAATGATGACATACAATTATTCATATTACCTACCCATACTAAATGCACTAGGTTTTGAAAAAGAGATGGACCTTTATGCCTATATGATATATACAGATAAAGTTTCTGATAAATCCATTCGTATCTCATCCCTGATTGAAGAAAGATTAGCCAAGCAAGATATTCAGGTTCGAAAAATTAATCTGAAGGAATTTAAAACTGAAGCAAAAAGTATAAAAGAGATTTACAATTCTGCCTGGGAAGATAACTGGGGCTTTGTACCATTTACCAAAAAAGAATTTGTACACTTGACAGAAGGGTTAAAGATGCTTTTGGATGAAGATTTTGGATATATCGCGGAACACAATGGAAAAGCAATAGGTTTTTCTATTTCGCTTCCTAACATCAATGAGATAACAAAAGGGTTTAGAAATGGTAGATTACTTCCATTCAACATATTAACTCTACTCTTCAACAAGAAGAAAACCCAATATGTTCGTATTTTGGCAATGGGAGTAAAAGAAGGCTACAGAAAAAAAGGAATTGAAGCTATTTTCTTTGCAAAGAATATTGAAGAGGCAAAAAAGAGAAACATCAAGGGAGGTGAAGCATCTTGGGTTCTTGAGAACAATAGTTTAATGAAGAAAGCTGCAGAAAACCTAAATGGTGAACTTTACAAAACGTATAGGCTATTTAGTTACGATCTCTAAAAATGAAAAAAATATTAATTACAGGAGCAAATGGTTTCTTAGGAAGTCATTTGGTAGAAAAAGGATTGCGTTCAGGCTATGAAACACATGCCGCTGTGCGCAAAGGTAGCGATATGTCAAACCTATCTGAGTGCAGCCCGTTGATCAAGTATATTGACTTTGACAATGAGGATAAATTACGTCAAATTCTAAAGCAAGAAAGCTATGACTATATTGTTCATACTGCTGGCTTGACAAAAGCGGTAGACAAACAAAGTTTCTACAAAGTAAATTCGGGCTACACGAGAAAACTTATTAAACTTCTATACGAAGAAGACGTCATACCTCAAAAATTTGTTTTTATAAGTAGCTTGGCGAGTTATGGCCCAGCAGACTTCCAGGCTGACGGAATTGTCCATAACAGGAGTACCCCTCATCCTATTACAGAGTATGGAAAAAGTAAACTTCAAGCAGAGCAATTTGTCATGGGATTTCAGGATTTACCCTATGTGATTTTTCGTCCTACAGTAATATATGGACCTCGCGAAAAGGAGTTATTGCTCATTTATAAGAATATTAAGCGCGGAATTGAGCTTTATATTGGCGATAAAGAGCAAAATTTAAGTTTCATTTATATTCTTGATTTAGTCGATTTAATATATAAATCCTTGGATTCTAGGGTATTGAGAGCTTCATACTTTGTTTCAGATGGTAAAAATTACAGTGTAGAGTATTATAATTCTCTGATAAAAGAAGCGCTTGGGAAAAAAACTTATAAATTTGTGCTCCCAATGAAAATAGCGACTATTGCAGCAGGTATTTCTGAGACTTATAGCAAACTCCTAAAGCAATCCACTATGTTCAATCTGGACAAGCTAAATGAGCTTAAATCTAAAAATTGGGAATGCGATATAATTCCTCTAAAAGAGGACCTCAACTTTTCACCAAAATTCTATCTTGAAAAAGGAATAGTTGAGACGATTAAATGGAATATTGAAAACAGAATTCTTTAACAAAAGACAATTATGGGAAAAACTTTAATTAAAAAACCTGTTGGTAAATTAGGAATACTATTGCCAGGTATGGGTGCAGTTGCAACTACATTTATTGCAGGTGTATATGCAACGAATAAAGGCATATCAAAACCTACTGGTTCCTTGACACAAATGGGACGAATTCGAATTGGAAAACGAACAAAAGTGAACAAGCCATTAATTAAGGATGTCATTCCAATTCAGGATCTTAAAAAGATTGCATTTGGAGGATGGGATATCTTTACAGATAATGTTTATGATGCGGCGATGAATGCAAAGGTTCTTGATGAAGCTACATTAAAGAAATTAAAGCCTCAACTTTCCAAGATTAAGCCAATGAAAGCTGTTTTTGACAAATCTTATGTCAAAAAATTAGATGGCAAACATGTTAAGAAGGCTAAGAATAAAATGGAGTTGGCGAAACTAATTATGCGCGACATCAGGAAATTCCAAAAAGACAATAAATGTAATCGTGTTGTGATGGTTTGGTGCGGATCCACTGAGAAGTATATCAAAGAAGGAAAAGTACACCAAACTATAGAAGCGCTTGAAGAAGGAATGCGTAAAAACCATAAAGACATACCACCTTCTATGTTGTACGCTTATGCTGCAATAAAACTAGGCGTACC
>CALCMJ010000134.1 GCA_937967615.1 uncultured Saprospiraceae bacterium | reverse complement strand
CAAACAAAACATAACAGTCTGCATCATGTCTATTTTAATCAAACTCATAACGATCTTGAAATTGTAAATGCAGTTGCCAATGTGAATGTGATGAAAAATAATACAATACTGTCCTCGCACTCTTCTTTTATAAATCCTAGGAAATTTTCAGGCGTCTCTAAGCAAGCGAATGTTTCATTAGAGGATGCCTGTGAAGTTGTAGCAAAACATTTTAATCTGAATTTCACCGGTTTAGAATCTAGTAAGCTAATAGAAAATACTTCAGAACAAAAACATGAGATCATAGCTTCAAGTTTGTCTAATGAAAAAATTACCGCTCGTTTAGTTTATGAGTTTTCAAAACGGAGCCAATTAAAATTGTGCTGGGAAATAGTCATAGTGAAAAAAGACGACGGATTCTTCTGGGTTACGCGTGTAGACGCAAATAATGCAGAAATTATCTCTTTGGTCAGTTGGACAGTAGAATGTGATCATGACCTAGATTTGTCAAAGCAGGAGAAAAGACACAGATGTAATTTACATGGCAATGATATAAGTAGTCCCTCTCCTTCAATGACGAATACTTACAATGTGTATCCAATGCCTGTAGAGTCGCCTAGTCATGGTGATAGGACGTTAGAAGTAGCTCCATGGACATTGGCATTGAATGCTTCACCATTTGGATGGCATGATGATGATGGTTCTGAAGGCCCTGAGTATACAGATACCAGAGGGAATAATGTCTGGGCAAGTGAAGATGTAAATGCAGATAATGTTTTTGGATACGCTCCTGATGGTGGTACTGCCTTGGATTTTGATTTTCCAATTGATTTAACAGATTCACCCGTTGACTACCAAGATGCTGCAATCACAAATTTATTTTTTTGGAATAACATTATTCATGATGTTATGTACCAGTACGGCTTTGATGAAGTAAGCGGTAATTTTCAGGCAAATAATTATGGGAATGGTGGCGCAGACAATGATTGGGTAAATGCTGATGCGCAAGACGGATCTGGAACGAATAATGCAAACTTTGGTACTCCGCCTGATGGTGGGAGTCCGAGAATGCAAATGTATGAATGGACAATTTCTGGGAGTAATTTTTTTATGGATGTAAATAGTCCAGCAAATATAGCAGGACAATATTCTGCCTCTACGGCAAATTTTGGCCCATCGTCAGGCCAATACACAGGCGATCTAGTATATGCTGAACCCAATGAAGCATGCGCAGCGATTACAAATGGTGCGGACATATCTGGCAACATTGCTCTGATAGACAGAGGCAATTGTACTTTTGTTGTCAAAGTTGCAGAAGCGCAAGCGGCAGGTGCTATTGCGGTTGTCATGTGTAACAATGTAGCAGGTAATCCTATAACAATGGGAGGAACTGATAATTCAATCACAATTCCTTCTATCATGCTCTCACAAGCAGATTGTGATTTAATAAAAATTGAGCTAGCGAATAATGTAAATGTTTCTTTTGACTTAGATGTTGGATCTCCACCTAATAGAGATAGCGATTTAGATAATGGTATTATAGTTCATGAATATGGACATGGGATTTCTAACAGATTGACTGGTGGCCCTTCTAACACAGGGTGCTTGAACGGGAGCGAACAAATGGGAGAGGGATGGAGTGATTACCTAGCACTTATGATGACCATTGAGCCAGGCGATACTGGTACAGACGGGCGAGGCATAGGGACTTATGTCCTTGGACAAAGTACTGCTGGGAATGGGATACGTCCTTTTCCATATAGTACTGATATGAATGTGAATCCGCACACTTATAATAGTGTAAGCGGAGTTTCTATTCCGCATGGAGTTGGATCTGTATGGTGTGCTATGTTATGGGATATGACTTGGGCTTTAATTGATGAATACGGATTTGATCCTGATATTTACAATGGCACTGGAGGAAATAATATAGCACTGCAGCTTGTCCTGGATGGAATGAAACTTCAACCTTGTAGCCCTGGATTTGTAGATGGACGTGATGCAATACTGGCAGCAGATATAGCTAATAACGAAGGGGTTAATCAGTGTCTCATTTGGGAAGCATTTGCTGGTCGTGGTCTAGGTGAATTTGCAGATCAAGGTGCATCATCGAGTGTTACTGATGGAACTGAAGATTTCACAGTTCCTGCAATTTGTTTAAGCGGTTATCAAGTAAATAAAACGGGTCCAACTTCTGCAACAATAGGTGAAATAATAACTTACGACCTATCCGTGTTAAGTTTTGGTACGATATCAGATGTTACTTTGATGGATACTCTTCCTGCTTCTACAGCACTTGTAGGAAGTAATACCTGTGGAACTTTCAACTCAAATATATTGAATGAAAACATAGGCACATTAAACCCAACTGATAGTTATACGTGTTCTTATGATTTGGAGTTATTAAACTCAGGACCTTCTTCTATTATTAATTTCCAAGATGATAATGAAAATGGTGACGGAAACTTTACGGTTTCATCAGATATTGGCTCACAGCCTTGGGTGCTAGGAACAAATAACCCAAATGGAGGTGCATTTGCTTGGTTCATTCCTAATATAGAAGAAGAAAATATACACTACCTAGAATTGGCTGCTTTGACAATTAACACAGGAGATATTTTGTCAGTTTGGCATTCATATAATACAGAAGCAAATTGGGATGGCGGTCTTTTTCAAATATCTACGGATGGTGGCAACACTTGGACGGATTTGGGCGCTCTAATGTTTGAGAATGGCTATAATAGCACAATTGATAATGCAGGTGTTGCACCCTTAGCAGGAAATCCAGCTTTTTCAGGTTCAAGTAATGGCTATGTAGAAACACGTGTAGATCTGGACTCTTATGCAGGTCAAACAGCAAACATCAGGTTCCTCTATGCCTCAGATAGTTTTGTTGCAGGCGAAGGCTGGTATATTGATGAAGTGACAGTTCTCAAGCCAGAGTATATTGAAAATGTACTTTGCGTTACAACCAGTGAAGGAGATATTGTTTGTGATACCCTACAGACACTTGTTTTACCATCAGAAAATGCACCTGATTTATCAAATATACTTACATTTTTACCTACAAGCTTTACAGGTCCTACAACGATGGCATGGTCAGTACGTGTTCAAGAATTAGAAGGTCAAGCAACTACAGGTCCTATAACGGTTATTCTTCCTAAAGATGCTAGACTTACTTTTACATATGACTCCAGCCTAACGACCTTAGGTCCTTTTGATTTAAATAATGCAGATTGGCAATACGACGGATCAAATGCATCGTTTCACATTTGGACTAATCTTGCTGACATAGATGCAGCAAGTAATTCATCGTTTGGATTTGAATCTATTTATGACCCACAATCGACTTCAGGTAGTACACCTTATACGATTACAATTCTTACAGGATCGGTAGGAGAGTTGAATGGAGCAAATAATATAGATGCAGAGACTATAATATATCAATCTTCAAACTAATACTCTATATAGATGTCTTTCAAGAATTTAATATTTCTTGAAAGACATCTATATATTTTCCTAAATGTAATCCATCTATCAATCCATGATGAACATGGATGGATAGAGGCATAACTAGCCGTCTCTTCTCTTTAACAATCTTGCCAAAACTAATCATTGGAATTCCTGTATGCCTTTCAAAATTTCTAGCATGGGATAATGATGTAAAATGGACCCACGGTAAAGCCGAATAGAATATTACATTGTTCGTATGTATTGGACCAAACAAGGATGTAGAATTTTGAACCCTATCAATTTCTCTATTCGCATTCCTTATAAACGTCTCAAGATGCTCTGAAAAATCTATCTGACTAAAACCAAAGGTCCCATCCTTTCTCTGTAAGGTGGACGAAGCGTGAATATCATCATGAATTTCTACTTGCATGTTTTCATCAATCCGGTATCTGAATTCTTTTACGCGATGTGCTGCTAATAATGAAGCATGTAAATAGTATAGGTAAAAAGAAACATCCATTGATTTAGACAGGCTCTTGGCCAAAGTGACATCTATATTCACCGTAAGGCCCCAGTAGGGTTCTTGGTACTTACTAAATAATTCAAAATGCTCTTTGCGATTCCATGTATCTTTATTGAGATATTTCATCTTTAGGGCATTTCAAAATAATTCCTTAATTGAGAAGCACAAATTTGACCGGATCTCTTTAAATAATTTAAGTAGTCAAAAAATATGTCTTCCAATAACTCAATGCGTTCAATTTGATTACTGATTTCGCGCTCTTCAATATTCAGCAAAGAAATAGGATTGTATCCCTCTTGTGCAGTAATTTTTTCTGATAAGTGTTTAAGTGTTCTTCTTTCTTCAACTATTTTTTGCTCATAAAACCGATACACCTTTATTGAATTCTTTAATTTCTGTTTGAGCTCTTCAACCTCAAAGGCCATTTCTGATTTATCTAATGCCTGTTCTTGGAGTACTTCAGTTTGCTCAAGTTCCAGTTCTTTAAGCTTCAATTTGCGATTCCCTGAATTTGGAAGACGTATGCCTAGTCCTAAGGATATGCGTTCTTTAATGAGATCATCGTGGGGCCCTCGATATCTAAGCTGGACAAAATCTAACAACTGATTTCTTTCAGCAATTTCTAAATCGATTTCTGCATTGATCATGTCTAATTTGTACGCATCTTCAATTTGATCTCCCACGTCAGCAAATAGCTTATCTGTTGCGATATGTTGGAGGATGTTTTCAATGTTTATGAAATTTGAAAAATCATATTTATCTTCTTTTACATTGTATTTAGTCTCAATATAATTTCTCTCATTTTTTAAACTATAATCTTTTAAAGCAAGCTCTGTTCTATTCTGTTCTAGAGAAATTAATTTTTGGAAATCAAATTTGTATATGCCTATGTATTTTTCATACACCTTAGATTTATCATCTAAGATTTTTGTAAGTTGATTTAATAGACTAATGTGCTCATCAATAATGTATAAACTCAACCAATCAGCATGAACTTCCGTGGTCTTATCACAATATGACTGCCTTAGGTCTACGTTTGGCTTGGCTTGCAGAAGAGTATACATTCTCTTTTGTGCATTTCTTTTTTTGATGGAGCTAGGACTAAGACGTAAAACAAACTCTTGTTCTTGCCAGTCAAAATCATTGGTTTCTGTTCTTAACTCATATTCTTCTATCCATGGGAAATACACTGTTTCAAAAGACCTTACGTTCATGCTAGAATCTACAGCTACCATAGCATGGTCTAGGAAAGTGTTACCATCTGGTGTTTCTTGTGAGAAGATGGCGAAAGGCAAACATATTAAAGCAATGATCTTTCGCAATCCTTTATGTTTTGGATTTATCAATATAACTTAAGCTAACCTTTTCCTTTTGGAGGAAACTATTATTTGGAGATATAGAAATATTTATTTCTCTTCCGTATGATTTTACTGTTGCAAATTTTCGCAAGCGAGTGGGTATCTCTACTATTCTTGAACCCAAGCCAGTAACAACTCCCTCGTATATGAGTTCCTCATTTTTTAAAGAACTCACTTGAAATACATCTCCTAAGGCTACATTTACTGTTATGTCTTCATGCACAAATCCAGTGATAATAGAGGAGTGTGGTTCGTAAAATGACAATAGAGTTGAATAGGAAGGAACATGCTCTTGTTCTTTGCAAGAAATTGTTCCAACTAATCCTGCAGAAGGCGCATAGACATTTATCTCTTGTACTTCCTGTGAAGCATCAAACAGCTTTTCTGCGTTCAGATGACTTATCTGCTCTTCAATAGGTTTATTTCCTATAGCAAGTTCTTTTCTTAATCCACTTATCTTTAGGTCAATTGTCTGTTGTGAGTTTTTCTTTTCTTCGTGTAGTTTTAAAATGTCGTCTTCTAATGGTTTAAAAATGGAAGGGGTATTTGTAATGGTTTCAAGATCACTTGCGAGAGATTGCTTAAACGCAATTTCTTTTTTGATTAAATCTATACGTGTTTGGATTTCAGTTAACTTAGTTTGTTTTGAAAGTTCTAGCTCAGCAATATCATTGTTTAATTTTTGTCTCCAGATATTTTCCTTTGCCCTGAGTTCTGAAATGCGAAAGCTCTGATCTTCTAAAGTTTCTTTTGCTTTTCTCCTTGTTAAATGCATGAGTACTTGGGCTGAATCTACACGTTGCCCAGCAGTGACAAGAATTTTTTCTATCACTACAGGATAATTATAATTTACCTCGGTCTCGTCGCTTTCAGCAAAACCATAAATAGAAAAGCTATTCGTTTCTTGTGGCTTAATGAGAACAGCCCACAGCAGAACACATGCAAGTAAGACACTTATATAGAATAGGTTAATTTGCTTCAATTCTATAATTTTGTAGGTTGCTTAGTAAAATTCAATCGCAAACGCTCTAGACCTTCTATTTTCTGAAGAGTTTGCGTCAACTCCATGATTGTAGATGATTTATTAAGTCTTATTAAGTAAGTGAATTCTTGAAGATTCTCCCTTGGAATTTCATCAGTTTCATTATCTGTGTCATCATCTAATAAATCAAGATCTGTGTTATCTATATTCTTTTCTTTTCTTGGGTTTAAAAACCGTAGACGTTCAATTTCATAATTTGCACAATGCTTTGAGATGTGGTCTTCAATCCGTTTTTGGTAACCCTCCTCTTTTGGGACCTGTAATCTTAGTCTACCTATAAGTTCATTGGAATTACTCATAGGCGAGAAGCGTAGTATGATAGCTGCTAAACAAAAGACTAGTGTTCCTGTGAGAGCGATGCTATATCCAAGAACTCCTGATGCAATACCAGCTGCTAAGGAAGCAAACATAAATGTGATGTTCCGTGGATCATCTAGCACAGTTCTAAAGCGTATAATAGATAATGCCCCTAGCATGCCTAATCCTCTTGCTAAACTATCGCCAATAGCCTGCATTACAGTTGCAGCAAGAATAGATATCATTACTAGGGATTGCATAAAATGTGCCCTTCGATATATGCTTTTTGTAGTTAATTGATACGTTATCGCAATGAGTGAGGATAGTACGAATGCAAATATTGCTGTAACAAGTATTACATAAAATGAGGGTGTATCGGGATTATAGTTCTGCAGCTCTATATCGAACATTCGTATCAATTTTTCCTAGAGCCCAAATATAACAATCAAATAGGCAAAATGAGGAGAAATTTAGTGCCCAATGAGACAAAAGAACAGATACGATATTATCAATATGTATTCTCTAAAGTTCTTATAATGAAGAATAAATAAGCTATTTTCTTAAATATCCTTTGATCTTATAATACAAGATGTTTTATAAGCAAAACAGATTTGTCCCCAGTAATAACTCTAATAAAATAAAGCCCAGTGGTAAGTTGTGTAGATAGGAACTCGTTGCTTCGCGGTCTAATCTTTGATTCAAAGACTATTTTCCCTTTTGTATTAAAAATTTGAAGTTCAGCTTCTTTATGAATTTCTGTGATGTCATATTTGATATTGAACGCTTGTCCAGCAATTGAAGGGTTAGGGTAGATAGCAAGACCTATATCAGCATCATGTAGATTTTCTGTTGCACTCATAATGTCACCAAATTCATATGCGCCCATCTCAGGTGCTGTCTCTGCAAATGGAATTCCTATATCCAATCCTGAATTTATACAAGGAGAACTATTTGCTAAAGAGAAATCTCCATCATTGGGGCTATTAAAAAGTGGGTCTTCATCAAGTACATTGCTCGTATCTGGATTTGTAATTGCAATATCTGAAAATGTATAATTTGAATTTCGCATTGTGACTCTAGTCTCAATATCTAAGCTTATATCGCGAAATATATTGTTTTTAATAATCACATTTGTACATTGAAAATCTTGAATTGATCCCGGGCTTATTAGGTTTCTAAAACCATTATTGGAATTATCGCTTGACGTGACATTGTAGAGACGAAGATCCAGGTTTGAGCCTGTCGTTGTTTGATTATACAAACCGTCATCAGCACTTCCAGATACCTCAGTATTTACAAAAAAAATTGTAGCTTCTTCAGCTCCCCATGCATGTAATGTTGTCCCTCTTTTTGCACTTTTAGTGAGTTTGCAATTGTGCACGATGTAACAAGCTTTAGTGACATTTTGAGCTATATAGTTTACATTCCCAAAAAAGCCACCGCCTTCTGTAATCTCGAGTCCGTCTAAAATCACTGTAAATTCTTTTAAAGGATTTTCTACTGACGATATTGTACTAAAATATAAGACTTCATTTGAAGGGGTTCCTATAACTCTTGTTGGGTAAAGATCTGGATTGTGGTCAGTAAAGCTAGCATTCCATCCGCCTTGTATTAATAGGCGGGCACTTTGTTCAAAAAAAGTCAAGTTGGAAAAATCATAGACGCCTTCTGAAATACGTAACACTAATATGTCCCCATCAGATGCTGCAATTAAATTGTCAAAATCATCAGTAGCATGGTTGTAATTACGTACGTTTGGATCTGTTGCAGAGTTGGGATCTGTGGATAGTTGAAATTCAAAAAGATTATTAATCGCATCCCCATCTTTATCAAGCCACGCATCTTTATTGTCGTTTGGGTTAAGCCCATTTGATACTTCCCAATCATCATCCATTCCATCGTCGTCCATGTCAGTCATTTTACGTAACACTACATCTATTTCTAACGCATCACCGTTTGCTGTTTCTAATGCATGTACTTGTTCGTTTTCTTTACTTATTTCAATGTCACGCTTTTTGAGAATTATTTCTCTTTCTGTGATTTGTCCGAAAGTGATACCTGAAAAGCATGAAAATATAAGTATTATTAATGATCGCATATTGATGGTTTTATTTCATTTGATAAATATCTTTTACTAGTGTATCACCACAATTGATTGGCTCGCATGATATCTATCATCTATAGTTAACTGCACACTAAAAAGTCCAGTCGCAGAAAGTGATGGAATCTCAAATGATTTGGTATTAGCTGTAGTTTTTCCTTGAAACACTAGTTTTCCCATTATGTCAAAAACTTGAACCCGCACATTATTTCCAAGAGATGCATAGTCTAAAATAAGCTGGATAGGCTGGCCAATTCTTACTGGGTTATGCAAAACAGAAAATTCAGGAAGTGTATGGATGTCATCATCAACTGCACTCATAATATCTCCCAGTTCGTAAGCACCCATCTCTGGCGCACTTTCCGCAAAAGGAATCCCTACGTCTAAACCAGTGTTGACACAGGGGGAATTGCTGTTAAGTGTAAAATCACCATTGAGAGGGTTAGCAAAACCTGGATCAGTATCCAAAACGTTTTCTTCATAGGGGGAATGAGATAGAATATCAAATTTTGTGTAATTTGAATTAAACATTTCCAAGTTAAAATTACTCAAAGATGAAAAATCCATATTCAGATTTGCATTAAGTTTGCTAATCAAGTTAACAGTTTTAAGAGTTATCTCTCCTCCGGATAATGTAAAGGCTCTCAAACCATTGGCCAAATTTAAAGACGTAGTAAGGTTGAGAAATTTCCAATTGGCAGTTGAATTTTCCGTAGTATGGTTTCTCAAGCCATTCCCTCCATTATTGGATAATTCAGTATTTGCGATAAGAACGTACCCATTTGTACCTACCCAGTGCATGAAACTCACTCCATCAGATGCGCTATCAGTTAACTTACAGTTGTAAATACTTAGCACAGCCTCTTCTACTCCCCAGGGAATCATGGTCACATTGCCAAATGTACCGCCACCATTTTTAATGTGAAGTCCTTCTAGAATGAATTTCAAATAGTCTATTTCACCAGCAGTCCCACTCCAAGTGCCAATATATAATATCTCATCATCTAAGGTGCCATTAAATGTTGTGACATATTTTTTAGGATTGTGATCTGTGAAACTTGCGTTCCACCCACCTTGAATCATAATATTAGTATTCTCTCCATAGAAGTGAAGTGCATTTGGTGAGTAATCACCTTCTGGTACACGTATTACAACTGTTCCTCCTTCAGCTATTCCTATTAAGCCATCTATGGACTGAACATCAGGATCAAAATTGGTAATTTCAGGACTTGTATTTAAATTGGGATTGCTTTTTAATTGGAACTCAAACAGATTTATTATAAAGTCTCCATCCATATCCTGCCAAGCATCCCTGTTATCATTCGGGTCAAGTCCATTTGCAAGTTCCCAATCATCTTCCATGCCATCTTCATCTGCATCTAAGAGTCCTCTACTTTGAACTACTGTTGGGTAAGGAAGGCTCTCATGTTTCTGAGCTTGAAGTTCAAGGAGCTCTGCTTGATACTTTATTTCTACCCTGCGTTTTTCAAGGATTTCTCTTTCAGTATTCTGAGAGATAATATGGTTTGGGATGAAGAATAGAATGAGGGATGTAAAAAAAGTGATACCTGATAATAAGATATGGCTTGATCGCATTTGAAATAATTCTTGGTTAGAAAATTGCTAAGTTATCTCATCAAAATAAGAATTATTTTCTTCTATTTCTGTTAAAGGAAAAGTATTAATTGTCCTTTTAGCATCTAAATGCTATATATTTAATTTTCTTAACTGTGTGAGAACAGCGCGCATATCCTTTGGCGGTTCTGCCTCATAGAAGATTTTTTCCTTGGATATTGGATGATTAAACTCTATTGAGAATGCATGAAGAGCCTGCCTAGATAGAAGAGGGCGTTCTATTTCGTGTTTCTTTAAATTGAACCTCTTTTTCTTGATTTGGCTCAAATAAAAATCACTAGTAGTCCCATACAACTTATCAGCAACAATGGGACAAGAAATAGAGTAGAGGTGTACCCTGATTTGATGCCTACGCCAAGATTCTATTTGGATTTCTAGAAAACTAAATTGTCTGAATGCTTCGAGTACCTGATAATGGCTAACAGCTTCTTTCCCCTTAGGAGAGATGCTTACTTTAACTTTGTCTCTTGGAACAAGTATTGCCGCATCAACTTTTCCCTCTGTTTCTGCTGGTTTACCCTGCGTGATTGCTCTGTATTTCTTAATTATTTTGCCTTCTTCAAAAAGCAACGACATCGCTTTGTCCATCTCTGCAGTTTTACAAAATAGAACAAGACCACTTGTGTCTTTATCTATTCCATGTACTACAAAAACTGACTCGCGCGTTTTACTTAATGTACCCTTAAGATTTGGATGATTGGGTTCGTATCTATCTGGAATAGTTAGGACGCCCGCTTTCTTGTTGACAACAATAAAATGTTCGTCTTCAAATAGTATTTCAAAATGTTTCGCCATTATAAATCAGAATATTTCTTTTTTCCGCGTAGGTGGTAGGCAACTAAACTAGATTTTGAGATTTTACCTCTCATGTTCGCTGGTGCAATTTTGTACTTACTTATAATTGTGTTATAGTGTTTTCTGCGCTTGAAGATGCTAAATATATTCCCATAAATAGCAAGATGAGCCTTAATGACAGATAAAGTGTTCTTTGGCTTTCCCTTCATAAGAAAAAACAAACCAGCTATGCCATCCAATACTAAGCGGGTAGGGAACATCCATAAGAGTTTAAAACCTGTCTCGTTTTTAATTATAGTAGTAAGATTATTTCTAAAGTTTAAAAATACTTTTCTTGGATTGTCATAAGAAAGTGTACCACCTCCTAGATGATAAACTACGGATTCTGTATTCACCACTACCTTGTAACCAGCACGTTTTACTCGCCAACAAAGATCAATTTCTTCTTGATGTGCAAAATATGTTTCATCAAAACCCTCCATCTCTCGCCAGATTTTATTGCGGATAACAAAAGCTGCACCACTCGCCCAAAATACCTCTGCGATTCCATCATACTGTCCCTTATCTTCTTCCAACTCTTCAAAAAGTCTGCCTCTGCAAAATGGATAGCCTAGATAATCAATTACGCCACCTGCTGCACCTGCATACTCAAACGTTTCCGCCTTTTTTAAATCTAAAATCTTTGGGCAACAAATGCCTATCGTATCATCCTTTTCCATCATCGCAATGAGGGGATCTATCCAATTCATATTGACCTCAACATCCGAGTTTAGAAATACAAGATATTTTGATTCAAGATGTTTAGTTCCTCTATTATAGCCTCCAGCAAAACCATAGTTTTTTTGAAGGCGTATCATCTTTACCTCTGGATACCACTTTTCTACAAAATCTACTGAGCGATCACTGCTGTTATTGTCTATAAGCGTAAGGTCAAAAGCATCTGCACTGCTATGACTTATACTTGGCAAATAGCTTTCTAAAAACTCGTGCCCATTGTAATTAAGGATGATAATGTTACTCAGCGCTTTCTCATTTGATTTTGTCTCTCTATTAAAATAACTCCTGATTTCTACTTCATCTTTTTTTATTTGTTCTGCCAGTAAAGGCATAGAATCAAAATGCATATCATCCCGAATGTGTTTCAAGACTTCAACTCGCATTTGTTCGCCATAAATGTTTTGATCAAAATCCAAGATTTGAACCTCTATTACTTGATCATTATCCTTACGCACTGAGGTCTTTACTCCTATATAGAGCATTGCCATATACTTGACATCTTCTAAATATGCATAAGAAGCATAAATACCATCTTTTGGTATCAATTTTTTTTCGTTTCCAACTCTGAGGTTAGCAGTAGGGTAACCTATTGTATTTCCCAATTGATCTCCCTTGACAACATCGCCTGTGATTCTATAATTATAACCAAGAAGATAATTCGCTTCTTGGATGTTTCCGTTTTGGATGGCTTGACGAACTTTAGAAGAACTTATTGTTATTTCTTCAATCTCTAACTTGGTAATCTTGATGACTTTGAAATTGAACTTGTCACCGTATTCTTTTAAGAGATCAAAATCACCAGTCCTATTAAGACCGTATCTATGATCGTAACCCACTACAATATAAGCGGGATTAAATTTGTCAATTAAAATTTTCTCAATATACTCGCGAGGGTCCATTTGGGACATTTCCACGGTAAAAGGAAGTTTAACTAAATAGTCTAAACCTAATTCAGAAAGGAGTGTTTCTTTTTCGTCTTCAAGAGTGAGGAAGCGCAAACTATCGTCCTTAGGGAAAATGACTTCTCTAGGATGTCTATCAAAGCTTATCAGAATACTGGGCGATGACAGTTCATCCGCAAGATCTACGATTTGCTGAATAATTTTGCGATGCGCCTTATGAATACCATCAAAAGAGCCAATGGTTATAACCGCATCCTTAAACTTTGGTATTTCACTCAGATTTGTGAGTATTCTCATTTACCTTTATGCTCTATACTGTAAAGGTATAAAAACTCAAGTATAGTGAACTTTAAGTGTAGATTTTGTTTTATGTTTAGCATCAATATATGATAGATAACAATAGGATAGTCAGTATTTTACAATCCATAATGGATCCAGGCTCAGGAAGAGACATTATAAGCCAACGTCTCGTCGCTGATCTCAAGGTAGATGGGAACAATGTAAGTTTCTCACTCCAAATGCCCAAAGCAACTGCTGAGGACAGAGGAAAGGTCTTTATGGCTTGTGAAGAAAAAATAAAGAAGGAATATCCAAATGCAGAGGTCAATGTGCATATGGAAACACAAAAAGCTGCAGGAGCGCCCAATAATGCCTTACCGCAGATCAAAAATATCATCGCTGTAGGAAGTGGTAAAGGTGGTGTAGGGAAATCTACAGTCTCCCTTAACCTTACCCAAAGCTTGTTTAATATGGGATTCAAAGTAGGCATTATGGATGCTGATTTGTATGGACCCTCCATTCCTACGATGTTAGGTATTGGAGAAGAAAGACCCAAGGTTAGGCAGATATATGGTAAACATAAATTGCTGCCTATAGAGAAAGATGGGATTTTTGCAATTTCCATTGGGAATATAATTGATCCTGAGCAAGCCGTCGTTTTGCGTGGACCTAGATTAGGTGGTATAATAAAGCAGTTTGTGCACGATTGTATATGGCCGGATCTTGATTTCCTAATTATTGACCTGCCTCCTGGAACTGGAGATATACAATTGACACTTGTCCAATCGCTTGCTATAACAGGTGCAGTTATGGTAACCACTCCTCAAGAACTTGCAATTAAGGATGCTATCAAAGCAGCGAATATGTTCCAATTACCAAATGTGAATGTGCCTATTTTAGGTGTAGTGGAAAATATGTCATGGTTTACTCCAGAAGAAGATGAGACTAAAAAGTATTACATTTTTGGAGAAGGTGGAGGAGAAAAATTGGCCAATTACTGTAAAACCGCACTACTTGCAAAAATTCCATTAGTAGCCAAAGCAAGAGAAAATAGTGATATTGGTAAGATCGCTATAAACGAAGTACCAGTCTTTAATACAGCATTTAATGGGCTTAGAGACACCTTTCTTAAGCAATTAGCTATCAGAAAGGAGATGCTTGCCCCTACAAAGAGGGTAGAAATGAAGAATTAGATGTAACTTTACAATATGTCATCAGCAGAAAAAGCAGATTTTCTAAAAAAAATAGACAAAGCACTTGATAATGTCAGACCACATTTGCAGGTAGATGAGGGCGATGTTGAAGTGGTTGAGATTACTGATGATATGATCGTAAAGATAAAGTGGTTAGGGAATTGCGAAAACTGTTTCATGTCCACCATGACAATGAAGGCTGGAATAGAACAAGAACTTAAATCCAAGTTCCCTGAAATCAAAGGAGTAGAAGCAATTAATGGTGTGAATGTATGACCTCTGCAGAACTCTTTGCGCAAATTCAAAAAAAGAAATCCTTTCTCTGTGTTGGCCTAGATACTGATTTAAGTAGAATTCCTAAACACTTACTCTCTGAAGATGATCCTATCTTTGCATTTAATAAACAGATTATTGATGCTACTAAAGATCTGTGCATCGCCTACAAACCCAACATCGCGTTTTACGAAGCGGAGGGTATTAAGGGATGGCAAGCCCTTCAAAAAACTCTAGACTATATTCCAAAAGATATTTTCACAATCGCAGATGCAAAGCGTGGTGACATTGGGAATACTACAAAAAAATATGCGGATGCTTTTTTTAAAGCAATGGACTTTGACTCTATCACTGTCGCACCTTATATGGGAGAAGATTCCGTCAGTCCCTTCCTTGAGTATGAAGGCAAGTGGAGCATTATCCTTGCACTCACCTCAAATAAAGGAAGCTACGATTTTCAAAGAATAGAATCTGACAACAAAGCACTTTACACTTCTGTAATTGAAAGATCTTCTAAATGGGGTAGCAAGGAACAGATCATGTATGTGGTAGGTGCAACTAGGGCTGAAGATCTCGCTGAAATTCGCAAAATTATCCCCGATCATTTTTTGCTCGTCCCTGGAGTAGGCGCGCAAGGAGGAAGCCTTGCAGAAGTTGTAAAACACGGAATGAATGCACAATGCGGCCTTATCGTCAATTCAAGCAGAGGAATTATTTATGCAGGCAGCGGCGAAGATTTTGGTAAAGCAGCAAGGGTAAAAGCAAAAGATTTACAGTTACAAATGCAAACGTTTTTAGACGCTAGTTTCCCATAGATTCTAGGTATTGAGGTATCGCAGATAATTATTACAAATTCGACCTTTCTAAATAACACTTTTGACGCTCTCTCCCAGTTACTCCTTCACCCAAGTCACAACATCTAGTGTCTAACATCTAGTGTCTAACATCTAAAATCTAGCATCAACATCTAACACCCCTTAGCCCTTATTATCCACCTCACTCTTTCCAGCCAAATCCAAGAAAAATGCATACTCCAAAGCTGTATTCTTATAGCGTTCAAATCTTCCTGACTTGCCTCCATGACCGGCACCCATTTCACAATGCATAATCAATGGGTTCTTATCCGTCTTCATTTCTCTAAGTTTAGCAACCCATTTGGCAGGTTCCCAGTATTGAACTTGAGAATCATGGTAACCAGTAGTGACTAACATAGCGGGGTAGTCCTTTGCCTCTACATTGTCATAAGGCGAATAAGACTTAATATATTCGTAGTATTCTTTATCATTAGGATTCCCCCACTCATCGTATTCACCTGTGGTAAGCGGAATGGATTCATCTAACATCGTTGTAACAACATCTACAAAAGGAACTGCAGATACAAGCCCATTCCACATATCTGGCGCCATATTATATACAGCACCCATGAGAAGTCCACCAGCACTTCCACCCATCGCATAGAGATGATCTTCACCAGCATACTTATTATCAATCAGATGTTTACCGCAAGCAATAAAATCTGTAAATGTGTTTATCTTATTAAAGAGCTTTCCTTCCTCATACCAGTACCTTCCCATTTCTTCACCACCTCGTACATGCGCAATCGCATAACCAAAACCTCTATCTAGTAAACTCAGCCTTACAGAACTAAAATATGGATCCATGCTATTCCCATATGAGCCATAGCCATAAAGTAAGAAAGGTGCAGATCCATCTTTCTTCATCCCTTTTTTGTATACAAGACTAATAGGAATCTTAGTGCCATCATCAGCCCTTGCGAATACACGCTCAGACACATAGTCATCAGAATTAAAACCTCCTACCACTTCTTGCTGCTTCATTAAATCTCTGGCCTTCGTTTTCATATTATAGTCAAAAGTAGAGTTAGGTACTTTTAATGAGGTATACCCAAAACGTAAAATATCTGTATCAAATTCTGGATTTGTACTTGAATATGCTAAGTAAGCATCTTCATCAAAATCAATAAAGTGTTCTTCTCCATCCCATTCCTTCACTTTTATTTTAGTGATACCATTATGACGCTCTGAAAGCACAAGGAAGTTGTTGAACATATCAAAACTTTCAAAAAGTACATCGTCTCTATGCGCAATGAAATCTTTCCAATTTCCTTTGCTTGTATTTCCAAGATCAGTGGTCATAAGTTTAAAGTTCTTAGCACCATCCTTATTTGTACGTATGTACCATTTATCATCCTTATGATCTATCCCATATTCCAAATTGCGTTCACGTGCCTGAAATAAAGTAAAATCATTCATGGGGGCATCAGCATCCACATATCTATATTCCTGAGATAGAGTAGAGTAGGAACCTATTACAATAAACTTTCTAGATTTGGTTTTATAAACAAAAGTGGAAAATGTTTCATCTTTCTCATGATAGATTTCCTCATCTTGGGAAGCCGGCGTTCCCATAATATGCCTGAATATTTTGTAAGAACGCAGCGCATCATCCTTTCTGGAATAGTACACTGTCTTATTATCATTTGCCCAAGTAATACCTCCTGTAGTATTCAGTATAACATCATCGTAATAGGAATCATTTTCCAGATTTTTAAAACGTATTGTATAAATACGTCTGCTTAATGTGTCTTCTCCATATGCAAGAATAGTATTGTCTGGACTGACTGCTCTACCAGAAACCCGGTAATATTCATAATCTTTCGCTAACTCATTTACATTGAGTAGGAGTTCTTCTTTTGCATCTAGTGATCCTTTTTGTCTTAGGTAGATTGGGTATTCATTACCTTCCTCATACTTGCTTTTATAATAGTAGTCGTTGTAGAGATAGGGGACTGACATATCTGTTTGAGCGATCCTGCCAACAATCTCTTCATAGAGTTTATCCTTGAAAGAAGAAAGGTGGGAAGTCATTTTGTCTGTGTACGAATTTTCAGCATGTAGATAATCCAATACTTCTTTCGTCTGCCCATCTGGCTCTTTTGCATTCTTCTGATCATCAGACAATTTCATCCAATAATACTTGTCTACTCTAGTGTCGTCGTGCAGTGTCATCTCATGTGCTTTCATAGCAGGAGAGGGCGCAGTAATTTCATTGGATTTTTGATACATGAGGGATTCACTCGTATTCATTTCTTTATCTACTTTACAAGATTCATTTAGCAGAACTGTACTAAGTGCTACTATACAGATTATTAAAATTTTATTGTTAGTCATCCTAAAAAGATTTATACTCAAAGTACAACATTTATCAATAAGCTGTAGGAAATATCGCAAGCTGGTTTTTTCTTTTAGGGCGTGCCCCTACGTTCGTTTCACTCACTCCGGGTCGCTCCCTTCCTAGCTCACTTTTCAGTTCGGTCCTATGGACAGACACGCTTGCGTGTCTCTATCCAGGCAGCTCACGCGGTAGCCGTTACGATATAATAGATTTTGTAGAATTTGTTAGAGAAATGTCATCGAAAATAATTACGACTTTTTGGTAACCTATCAATAAATATATACATAAAGGATTGAGTTCTTATTATTCTTATTATTGATGCATAATTATGGATAATATTATTTTTTATAGCACAATTACCTAACAACTTAAAATACTAAACAATGAAAAAGTGTACAATCTTATTAGCTCTGATAGTAATTTGCAGTTCTATATATGCACAACGCACGGAAGAAACTACTGAGTACTCTAATGCGGGTAAAATTCTAATCGAAACTGGCTATAACAGCATATTTGCTTTTGGTATAAACTCAGGTTCAGGTGTAACTACTATTTTTGATGAAGGTGAGTCTGCAACTACTTTGGGCCTTACTTTAGGGAAAATGCTATCAAATGATCTTGCCATTCTAGGTTCTGTTTCATTTCTGAAATCTGGATCATTTGACGTAAGTGGTGTAGGATTAGGAGTAAAGTATTACGCTGGTAGTGTTGTTCCTTTAAAGTTTATGGTGAGTTACCTAAATCTAGGAAACCCTTTTGGAGGTTCAGATAGTGATGGGGTTATTTTAGGAAACTTAGGAGGCGGATATGCAATTCCTCTAGCTGAGAATATCTATCTAGAACCTAGTGTCGGTATTGTAGCTAATTTGGAAGAAATATCTGAGGATGGTGCAACATTTTTTGTATTCGGTGTTGCCTTTAGTCTATTTCTATAATACTAAATTTGAATATCGTATTAGTTGAATAATGAGTAACTATTTTGCAGGTGCACATTATTCAGCTTTTATTCTGGGTGCAAATGTGCTTAGTGGGCTAGGTATAATTCGAGATCGTAGTCTTTACATTGAATTCTGATTGAACATCTATTTCTTTGATGGTTCTCATTTTAATTCATTCTTACTTGAATACTGCTTTTGACATAATCATACATTAAGCCTCGTAAACCTAATTGCCTATAAGGAGATAATTGTATCATCATTACATAAGCCAGGTCATGTTCAGTATCTATCTTAAAGTAAGTACCTACTGCACCGCCCCAACCAAATACGTTTTCCATACCACCATTTCCGTCATCATGGATTGCAAAACCTAATCCAAAACTTGTTTCGCCTAATGGCAGTCTGAATCGTTTTTGCTGTTCTCTTAACAGAGCTAGATGATCTGAGAGCATAAGATCCACTGTTTCTGGTAACAATATTTGCCTGCCCTGCCATTGCCCCTTATCTAATAACATCTGACAGAAATTTAAATAATCTTTGCTTGTAGATACTAATCCACCACCACCATTAAATACGGTGACCTCATTTAAATAGTTATTCTCTCTTTGTTGTTCAGAAATAAACAAGCCCTCTTCTTCGTCCCACCTATAACCTACAGTAAACCGATCTGCTTTTTCTTTGGGTAACTGAAAATGCGTGTCCGTCATTTGTAGTGGACCCAAGACATGTTTCTTCAAATAACTATCTAGGTCTTCGCCCGAAAGTACTTCTACAAGATGTCCGCAAATGTTGGTATTTAAACCATAAAGCCAATCTGTCCCTGGCTCAAACTGCAAAGGAAGTGTACTCAACTTTTGGACATAGGCTTTGTTATCTTTTGCATTATTTAAATCCGCTTTTTGATAATAGGCGTTCAACTCTTGATTACTGCCCCTTCCGTAACTCAAGCCACTAGAATGTCTCAAAAGATCAATGATCAGAATAGCTTTCTTAGCAGGAATTAAACTAGAATCAGAATACACATACATCTCTTTGAAATCCGGTAGTATTGTATGTAGAGGATCTTCTAAACGAAACTTTCCTTGCTCATATAGTTGCATAAGGGCTACGCTGACAATGGGCTTAGTCATGGAAAAGATTCTGAATATTGTTTTATCATCCAATAATATCTTTTCTTCCATATTCGCATAACCGTAACTATCAAATTGAATCAGTTTGCCTTTATGAAGAATAGCTGTTTGGATACCCGCTAGTCGCTTTTCATCTACCAAAGAATGAAAATGATTGTTCATCCTTTGCAAACTGTCTATGGATAAGACATAATCTTGCTTTAGTATAGGCCTTGCTTTTTGTGAGCAAGCTGATAAGGAAGCCAAAAGTAATATAACAATGAAGTTTTTTAAACGCATATAATATTCGAAGATTTTATGCTCGGCATAATTTGTACGAGAATCAAATATTTGAACTATCAAAGCTTTAACTTATGAAATAATATTTAATTAGCTTAAGTAATTCTGCATAGCCATCTTATTTGTCTACAGATCGCTTCTAGATTAGGATTAAAATAAAAGTAATAAAACATACTACACCTAAAGCTGAAATAAATTATCGGATCAAGTACGACAACGAGTAGGGTGCTAAAGAAGAAACCACTGTGCTTGCAGGAAGGTTTTTGCAATTTGCTTTTGTAAACACTGATGACACGCATCCTCCCGAATTCTTGGATAACTGCTGATGGTGGTTTTCTCTAAATCAAAGCTATCGTAGCAGAGCACTATTGCTGGTCATTTGAACTTAAAGAAGCGTCTCAAGAATAGCATGTGAAAGAGTCTGTAAGCTTATCCTTTCTTATCCTTTCTATATAAGTAGAGAGAAAGGATAGCTAAGGAAACAGAAGTTAGGATAAGAGGAGTTTGCACTTTTTCAATGTATTTGACTGCAACAAATAAAAAGCTAACTCCTCCTAACCAGATTGCTAATACGCTTAACCAACAACAACTTGTCCCTATGATGAGTGCAAGAATACTCCCAATGAGAGTCTTTTTAGGTTTATTCAACACTTATTTTTTTATAGCACTTAATGAAATGCTTTTCACTCTTGACGCAATCTCTTTAGCTTCTTCTGAATCCAAATTGAAATTCATAAGTTTAGCAATCTTTTGGACTTGTGGATCTGTGAGCATCAATTCTAATGGGAAGTCAGAGCTTGACTCTATTTTTACATCTTTAAATCCTGCTTCTTTTACATAATTCAAGTATGTCTCTAGTTTTTCTGCCCCTGACACACAGGCAATGTGTCCTGCAAGCGAGTCTTTGATATATGCTGGTAATTCCTTCTCTAGAATAATATCACTTATGGAAAGTCTACCTCCTTTTTTTAAAACTCGAAATGCCTCGTTGTATACCTTGTCTTTATTTAGAGATAAATTGATTACACAATTTGATATTATATGATTGGCAGAATTATCTTCAAGTGGTAGATCTTCAATGTCACCCTTAATAAATTCTACGTTTCTATAATTTCCTTTTAATGCATTTTTATTTGCAAGCTCTAGCATTTCGTTTGAGAGATCTATACCTATCACTTTTCCATTTGCACCTACAGCGTGAGACACAATAAATGCATCAAACCCTGCTCCTGAACCTAGGTCCACAACAGTTTCTCCTGCATTGATTTTTGCGAGTGCGGCTGGATTTCCACAACCAACTCCAAGGTTTGAATCTTCAGGCGCAAGACTTAAATCTTCATTAGAATATCCTATTTGCTTTGCTATTGTTTTTGCTGTGTTACCCATTTCGCAACAAGCAAACAGTTTTGACATCAGACCCTTCTTTCTTGTGCCTGCTAATTGACCATAACTTTCAATTACAGATTTTTTAATATTTTGCTTTTCCATTCTTCATATATTTTTGTGAATCAATGAAGCAAATATCAAGCTTGGATTTTTTATATCAATTGACCTAGATCAAGTTCGAGTTATTTTATTGCGGATCCTGCTAAGAGTTTCAGGTGTTATCTGCAGATAGCTAGCCAGATAGTTGAGTGGGACACGTTGTAAAAGATCACTTTCATTTTCAAGAATCTGAGTATATCGTTCAGTTGCAGAAAGATCTCTTAAGAATCTATTGTGACTTTCTGTTGTTATAAATTCATTCTGAGCTGCAAGCCTGCCTACCTGCTGCCAAAAGAGATTTTTTTCATATAGTTTCATAAGTGAGGCATAGGGCAGCACTATTAATTCAGTATATTCTACAGCCTGAATTGCGATATGGCTCTCCTTCTGTGTAATCAGGCTACTATAGGAACATGTGATTGTGTTTTCTTTACAGAAACAGTTTGTGATTTCTTTACCGTCATGTAGATAGAACAATCGCATTATTCCTTTTTCAATAAATGCGATACTCTTACATATTTTTCCTTGCTGTAAAAAGAAGTCTCCAGATACAATACTCTTTTTTATTAAATGAGGGATAAGCTCTTCAAATACCTTGGGAGTATAATGAGGGAACTGTTTTAGATATGTATTGAATGCTTCCATACTTCAAAAGTACAATTCGTAATGGAATTAGAAATACCTGCAAATATCAAAGTATTTGCAGGTATGCTCTGTTTTGCGATAATTTCTTCGCAATGATTAATGTGTTCTAATAGAGTATTATATGTCGCATTCTCTAAAGAGAGCTCTCAGTTGATCATCTTCTGCTCCGTGAAGATTAGACAAGAGTCTTCTACGTCCTACTAAGGTCACTACAGATCTTCTGCGTGAACATTCTAAACATCTTAATATTTTTAAGATTGCACGTTCATCTGCATTTGCTGTATTGCCTTGCAGCATATTGTTAATAAGCTCACGTAGTGTATTATCCGTAAATGCATTTATGTCAGTGCAGTTTATACTATTTACGAATGCACGTGTTGCGTCATCATCCCAAGTTGACATCGCAATGAGTCCGCATTTACCAAGAATGACTCTCAGCTCTGTATCTTCAGCTCCATGGAAATCTGATAGTAGTCTATCCATACCTACTAGGTCTACAATTTCTTCTAATCGTGCGCAGTCTAGACATCTTAAGATTCTTAGGATGGCGCGTTCATCTGCATTCAGTGTCGCACCGTCTAACATATTATTGATTAGATCTCTCAGTTGATTATTGGATAATGCAGTTGTTTGTGCACACGTTAAATTGTTTACAAAATCGCGTGACGTATCATCATCCCAAGACGCCATAGACATAATACCACATGTTCCTAAGCGAATGCGTAACTGTCTATCTTCAGCTCCATGAAAGTCAGATAGTAATCTGCTTTGGCCTACAAGACGGACAATTTGACTTAATCTATCGCATGAAATACAACTAAAGATCCTTAAAATGGCTCGTTCATCAGCATTGTAAGTAGCACCTTGAAGCATATTGTTAACAAGATCTCGGATTTGAGAATTTGTCAAATCATTGATACCCTCACAAGTTAAGGTGTCAAGAAAATCACGAGTTGTATCATCATTCCATTCTGCCATTGACATGATGCCACATATACCTAATCGTATGCGAAGCTGTCTGTCTTCAGGTCCATGGAAATTGGACAGAAGTGTATCTAGTCCTACAACAGAAACAATCTCTATCAATCTTTCGCAATTCACACAATTGAATATCTTTAGAATGGCTTGTTCATCAGCATTGCCAGTAAAGCCATCAATCATATTGTTGACCAGATCTATAAGTTCATCATCCGTAAAGGCATTTAATTCATCACAGCTACGCGCATTTACAATGTCTCTTGTATTGTCATCACTTATTTCATTTAGACAGGTTTCTAAGCCAGGATATGAAGTGCAAAAATTATGAAGATCTTGAACTTCAGAAATTTCATTTGGCCATGGATTAAGAACATTTCTAGTGGCTGTAAGTGCAAAGTTATCTGGATATAACTGTTGCCAGTCATTCCATATCTTATCTATAAATGCATGATGTAGCCAGAAAATGGGATCAGCAGGAGAACCATTAGGATCTCTCATTGTACCTCCTATAAACACATGTACATTTCCATGATAGTCTTCTAATTGTTCTGTAAATCGGATATAATTTTCTCTATTATAGAGTTGACAAATATTTCTTTTGCTTGGAATTCTTCCCTCTGCACCTATATTTCTTGTAACACCAGTGGGTAGTATTATCCAATCTGGAAATTGTGGATTCTCTATCCAATTCCAGTATGGTATTTTAATATTGGAGTCATAATTAGCAATAAGTTTTTCTAATTCAAAAAGATAGACCCTATGCCAGGGTAAAAATCTATCCCTACCGTCAGATCCATGAAATCCATGCATCATATGCTCATGAACAAGAGACCCTCTATGAAATGCAACAAGATCATCATATGATCCATCGTCTATAAGAGCTTGGATAACTCTGTTAAAGTCATCTTTCTCTTGGTTAGAAAGTGTTGCTTCATCTTTTCTACCAATTTCTGGTAAAGGACAGATAGCATGTGATGCTAAGCTTATTGAGCCTCTTTTATACTTTACATTTCTTTTATGTAATTTGACTTTCTTATATAGTGTCTTATAGTTACCAGTAAGTTGTGGCGCTTTCTTTTTAGACTTAGAACTTGCTTTTTTAGCTGGCGCTTTCTTAGATGCTTTTTTAATTACTTTTTTACTTGCTTTGGGGGCGGCCTTCTTACGTGGCGTAGTTTTAGTTTTGGAAGATGTCTTTTTTTTCATTAATTGTTTTTTTGAAGAGGTAGATAATGATTTTATTTATGGATGTATGCGTTCAAGATTATAAGATAAACTGTGGGATTGTCTCTTGCCTGAAATTTAAATTCCGTTTGCAATAGATACATATATCAATAAGGAGTAAGCTTTGTTACCCTATACTGTGTATTATTCATTCTCACCAACGAGCTCGGCAAAACTACTGAAGCTTCTAAATTCATTATTATATGACATGGGACTTTCGTTTCTAAGTAAATCCACAATGTAGAGTGCCTCTGTTACTGGCAAGTCCTTTACAGTGTCTAAAACACCTCCTTCATAGTAAATGGTAATTATTGAAGTATTTCCAATGTTATGAAAAACTGAGTAATGCGTAATCTTTTTCCAAGGCATAACAATAGGGTTTATTGAACTAAAATAATTTATAGGTATGTTACATGTCTAGAGTTTCTAAATATTGCTTTTTGATAGCGCTTCAGAAGTGTGTTTGTTCTGTCTCTTTGAGACTTCTTCATAAGGTTAATTTTTTGTGGATGATGCCACAAACCACAGGCATGTCCAATTTCATGAGCTAAAGTTGAACTGGGTATTGTCTGGATAACATCGTCTCCAGATGTAGTAAGGAGTCCAGCAATATCAACTGTCAAGTAGTCAGCCATGGGGCCTTGTGAGCAACCTCTTTTGCCTTGTACGTCCAAAACGATGAATGCAGTTACAGGAGCTCCAGCGCCTATCAAGACTGTGACACTATATTGCTTATTCGCTATATAAAAAAGTCCTGCTTTTGTATAATGGTCCTTAAACGCACCGCCATCACATCTAGGATTTAAAGCCTCAGTAGGAGGAAGTTCATCCATGATTTCAACACGAGGGAGACTGCCATAACTCACGAGTTTTACATTTGCAGAGTCTTTGAAAATCTTAGCTGCTAAGTCATAAGCCTCATTGCATTCTTTTTCTAAGTCGCGTGTGGGATGTAAGGGACTTCCATCTTCACGTACTAATACCTTTATCCTTAAGCGGAGTTTCTTTTGAGGCCATGGAACAATTAGATCAAATAGAAAACCAGGTAATCCAAAAAAACGATTAGCTATTTCAAGACCTAAATTGGCTACATGTGTTACTGCTCCTACTACTGCTCTGCCAACAGCTTTTGCAGCTTTTTTTACTTTACTCCAGAATCCCATAATGATGTATTTAAGACAACAATTGTAAACGCAAGAAGTAAAAACGAAAATGGAAGTTTAGCGCGTACCTACTATTATCAGTAAGATAGGGGAGTTGTTACCTTAAAAGAATTAAGAATATATAATTACTTTTTAGCTATAAGAATTCAGTACCTAAGAGATTGTAGTGATAGAATATTGGTCTTGTGTTAAACAAAGGATTATTCAAGTGGTTACAGAAAATATTGTACGGCATAGATTACTTTGAGTAATTTAATGTTTATCTTAAGTAAAATTTAGAACCAAGCCTAACTACACATTCATTTTCAATTAGAGTTTCATATAAGCTTGATGCTACAGAATGTCTTACCCAGAAGCTAATATCTAAAAACACACATGAAATTATTTGTCAAATACATGGTAAGCCTACGCTGCAAGATGATGGTGAAGGAAGAACTCAAAAAACTAGGCTTGCATTACGTCAGAGTTGATCTTGGAATGGTTGAAATTTTGGAAGATATTACTCCGGAGCAACGCGAGAACTTAAGTAAAAACTTGATGAAGTCGGGTTTAGAATTACTAGAGGACAAGAAAAGTATTTTAATTGAAAAAATTAAAAATGTAATTATTGATATGATTCATTATTCAGATGAAATACCTGAGGTGAATTATTCTGAATACATCAGTGAAAAACTCAGCTACGATTACACTTATTTATCCAACATCTTTTCTGAAGTAAAGGGTATCACTATCCAACAGTATATTATTTTCCATAAAATAGAACGTGTCAAAGAATTAATACTTTATGACGAACTCAGTCTTTCTGAGATAGCCTACAAACTCCACTATAGCAGTCCTGCACATTTATCAAATCAATTTAAAAAAGTGACAGGTCTCACCCCATGATTCTATAAAAAGATGAAAGAAAAGAGAAATCGCAATTTAGAAAACATGTGATATGTGTAAGTATACGAGGTAAAGGTGTAATTGTTTCTGGGGTATTGTGCTCATATTTAGCATGATGTGTTCAGTGGGCTATATTTTATGAGAGAATCATAATACAAGACATTAGTTTTTTTTCATTCTAGACTTAGTCCATACTATCTTTTCAAATCTTTATTATTCACCTTTAAATATAAATTATCATGTCAAAAGACAAAGGAGGCAGGGCAGACAAAAAGGCACCAGCAAAATCAAAGAAAGAGAAAAAGGCAGCAAAAGCTGCTAAAAAAGCAGGGAAGAAAGGTGGGATAGCTATAGATGTTTAAGCCATAATCTTTAGGTATGGAAAATAAATATAAAGAAGGACAAGAGGTCTATGCTAAGGAAAATCCATCCTTAAAATTAATTATCAGACGGTATGTTGACAGGATATATTACTGTACAATCAAGAAAGAACCTAAGCTAAAAGAGCTAGTCTATTTTGAAAGAGAACTCCTGTCTGATGCATTGGCTATTTAGTAGCTTACTTTAGATATAAAGACAAAATAGTTTTTCTGTTTTCGTTGGTATAACTGTTTGTTTTAATTGAACACAGCGTTACTGTTTATGTACCTACAAGTGCCTTCAATTTAGGTGCTTGTTAGGTATATTTTATTTCATTATTTTTCAAAGTTCCACACGATATATGATTCTATCTTTCCTCATTTTTTGCATTTTAATTTTTATTTATCAAGCCTCAAACCTAATTAAACAGCCATAGATTTCTCTTAGTTGGGGATTTTCAAAGAGGGATTACAAAGCAATCTCCACCCATACAGGCAAATGATCACTCACCCCCTTTTGTATAATTTTCCCTGAACCTATCACAGAAAGATTCTTTACAAATAAGTGATCAAGCTGAAATAGACTTTTAGGTAATTTTTTCAAGACAGATTTAACTTCTGAAATAGTTGTGCCAATGTTTTTCGTTGCCCATGCATAGCCCTTTGCTGTGAAGGGCAGAATTGTAGCGTCCATGTCTGCAGCACCAAAAGAATTAAAGTCTCCTCCTACGATGACATAATCAGATCCTATAGATTCTAACTGATCTAATAAACTCTGCGTGAATTCTCTTCTTTTATCTGTGCTCATGATAGCAGGAGCATGTGTACTTGCTGCAAGAATTGTTTTTCCATGGATGTGTATATGTGCAACAGTAGCTGTTTTGCGCAAAAGGTATTTTTTAAACTTAAAAGGTTTAGGATAAAAAGTGGGATGGGGGAGCATGATTTTTTCTGTCCTAAGAATTTCACCTCGTGTCAAAATTGCACTGCCCATATTTTTCTTTGCAACAGGGTGATTAGTGGCAGGGTAATAGATGTAATTGAGTTTTAATGATTTAGCAATTTTATGCACACTTTCCTCTTCCATTTCTTGTAATAGCAAAATATCTACGTTTTCCCATCCCTTATTTTTTAATAGGTCAATAGCAGCTTTTATTTCATTTGAAAACTCAATGTTAAATGAAAGTACATGCAAGATAGAATCTTTCTCTATTGATCTATTTGTATCTCTAAGGTCGGCTTCAAATTTTGGATAGTCTGCTTTTTCATATGAATAATCGTATGATGATTTACAAGAATTTGCGAACAAACATATAGCGAATGTCATTGAGAAAAATATTGAATTTTTCATAGTCATAATCACTGCATAAT
>CALCMJ010000133.1 GCA_937967615.1 uncultured Saprospiraceae bacterium | reverse complement strand
GAAAGAGCTAGGGAGGAAGCAATGAGTTTTGCTGTATACAGGATAATGTTGCACCGCTTCGCCTCAGCACCAGGTTTTACTACAATACAAGCATCCCTCAATACTTTTATGAACAGTAAGGGATATGATGTAAATCTAAACTCCACGAATTATTTAAATGGAGATGCATACGCATTAGGAAATTATATAGCTCTATGTATAATCAATTACGGATCTCAAGACAATGCGAGAGAAAGTATTTCATACGCAAATACCCATTATACGTCCGTAAATGAACCCTTGGTAATGGCATTTCCTGGCAATCAAGATATATTAGATTACAATCGATGGCAACCCTTAACGCTTAATGTTTTTATAGATCAATCCGGGAATGTAATTCCATTTAATACTCCTGATTTTTTAAGCGCAGAATGGGGAGACGTCTTTCCATTTGCCATGAATCCTGAAGAGACACTTAGTATTTTTAACAGAGATGGGAATACATATAGAGTATACCATGATCCTGGGCCGCCGCCTTATTTAGATACGACACAAGTAGGAGGGATGTCAGATGAATACAAATGGGGATTTTCCCTTGTATCAAAATGGTCATCGCATATGGATGCAGACGATGGGGTAATGTGGGATATTTCTCCAGCAAGTATTGGGAATATCCAAGATTATCCAACTACCATTGAGGGATTAAGAGATTTTTATGACCCCATTAATGGCGGAGATACAAGTATAGGACATCCAATAAATCCAAAGACTAACTTGCCATACGAGCCACAGGTCGTCCCAAGAGGAGATTACGCTAGGGTTCTTGCAGAGTTTTGGGCTGATGGTCCTGAATCTGAAACACCACCAGGTCATTGGTTTACAATTTTAAACACTGTGATGGATCATCCAGAATTCATATTCAAGTTTAATGGGAAAGGAGAGACAATGGACATCTTGGAATATCAAGTCAAAGCGTACTTCACATTAGGAGGTGCTATGCATGACGCAGCGATTTCTGCATGGGGAATTAAGGGATGGTATGACTACATAAGACCAGTTTCTGCTATCCGTGCCTTAGCGGATCTTGGACAATCATCAGATCCGGCCTTGCCCAATTATCATGTAGGAGGTATGCAACTTGATCCAGGCTTTATAGAACTTGTAGAAATAGGAGATCCTTTAGCAGGTATTGGAGATGAACATGTAGGAAAAATAAAATTAAAAGCTTGGAGAGGGCCTGACTTTTTAGGACCTCCAACAAATGTTGCACATGTTGGATGGATACTTGCAGAAAAATGGTATCCATACCAAAGACCAACGTTTGTAACGCCAAATTTTGCTGGTTATGTATCTGGACACAGCACATATTCAAGAGCTGCTGCAGAGGTAATGACAGCATTGACGGGCGATGCCTTCTTCCCAGGGGGAATGGGTGTGTTTGAAGCACCGGAAAACGATTTCCTAGTATTTGAAGAGGGACCATCTATGGACCTTGAACTGCAATGGGCAACTTACAGAGATGCCTCTGATCAGTGTAGCCTTTCCAGAATATGGGGCGGTATCCATCCACCAGCTGATGATATTCCCGGAAGACTAATTGGGATTAAAGTAGGGACTGATGCATTCAATATCGCCAAAGAATATTTCTATAATGATTCAGATAATGATGGTTACTATTCGTATGAAGATTGTGACGATACAAATCCAGATATAAATCCTGGAGTGGATGAGATATGTGATAATGTAGATAATAATTGTGTTGCTGGTATAGATGAAGATCTACCCTTGTTCACATATTATTATGATGAAGATGGAGATAGTTTTGGAGATATATTACAGGCACTCGTTACTTGTGAATCCGTTGCTCCAGTAGGGTATGTGGCGGATAATACAGACTGCAACGATCAAGAAGCGGAAATTTATCCAAACAGAGAAGAACTATGTGATGGAATTGATAATGATTGTAATGGCTTGGTTGATGATGGCCTAGAAATTTTTAGATATTATCTAGATGCAGATTCTGATAATTTTGGAGATGCAACAATGTTTATTGATACCTGCCAAGCAATCCCTCCTGACGGTTACGTTTCTGATTTCAATGATTGTGATGATGCAAATGATCAACTCAATCCAAACATAGCAGAGGTCTGCGATGGTATTGACAATGATTGCAATGGCATAGCTGATGATGGTTTAGAAGTATTTAGATACTATTATGATGAAGATTTAGATAGTTATGGTGACGCTGCCGTTTTTGTAGATACCTGTATTACAAGCCCACCGTTTGGCTTTGTTGTAAATGCATCTGATTGTGATGATAAGAATAATCAAATCAACCCAGATATTGCAGAGCTTTGTGATGGAATAGATAATGATTGCAATGGTATAGCTGATGATGGTTTAGAAGTGTTTCGGTATTACTATGATTCAGATGGGGATGGGTATGGTGAAGGAATAAGTTTTGCTGATACTTGTATTACTGTGCCGCCATTAGGTTATGTAAGAAATGCGCTAGACTGTGATGATTATGATCCAGATGTAAATCCAGATGCTTCAGAAATTTGTGATGGGGTGGATAATGATTGTAATAGTTTGATAGATGACGGGCTTGAATTATTTACTTATTACAGAGATGCAGATGGAGATAATTTTGGTGATCCTAATATGAGTTACGATACATGTATTGTTGTTCCTCCTGCTGGATATCTTGTGGATAATACAGATTGTAATGACAGTGCTGCGAGTATTAATCCTTCTGGAACTGAGATTAGTGATAATGGAATTGATGAGGACTGTACAGGCATAGATTATTACAAGGAGACTAAGTTATTTCCGAACCCCGTATTTGATGAAGTAGTGGTTCATCATGAAGTGGATGGTTTGGTCAATGTATATATAATTGCTATGGATGGATCATTGACAAAAGAAATTCAAACAAACTTTACGGATAATCAGACTGTTCTTGATCTTAAAGATCTTTCTAGTGGAATTTATTTATTACGATTTGTAGACGTAGGGGATGCAGAATATTTCTTTGCTAGGGTTGTCAAGAATTAACTTTTAAATTTATAAGTCCAGTTCCATCTCATATTGATCTACAACATGCTTGATGCCAAGCTTATGTATGCACTCTAACTTTTCAGTCAGAGATGAATCTACATTATTTATTTTCACCTTTGGAGTTACTTGCGCAATTCCATTTGCGAGAATATCCCATGCCATTTCTTGATTTTTATAAACATCCATTTGTGGAATATATCCGTTTGAAGGGTTTATCACGAAGTATGCGAGCGCTTCATCGTTCTTATAAACTTCAAAATAGGAAAACTCAGAGTGTTCTATTGATTCAATTTGATTGTCCCAGGAATAGATAGAAGCATTTCGTGAATGTTGATTTTTTAGAATTGAGACATTGGCCTCCCTAAGATCATTCTTAAGATTTCTATCCATTGTGATTGGTCCATTAAAGCATTTGTATTCCTTAATCGTATTAAAGCCAACTCTCTTGTATGCTTGGATTGCTTTCGTATTTTCCTTGATCACTTCAAGGACTGATTTCCGAATTCCATATTCTTTTAAAATTGGGATTGCATGTTCGTAAATCTTAGAAACAATTCTTTTTCCTCTATAGCTTTCGATAACACCTGTACCAGTATTATATGCAGTGTGATGACCTGCACGTTTGTCAATAGCGTGGATGATGAAGCCTATAAGCTTCTCTTTGTCATACATGCCATAGGAAAGACTAAAATCTACTTTCGCCGCAGCCCACCGGGTCTTATAGTAATTTAGCTCAGTAGGCATGGGGACGTAGTAATTTTCAAATGCTTTTATGAAACAGGCTACTATATCTTCAAAAGAAGAATGGCTAAGTGGTTTTACTGTCAAAGCTTTTGCTCTAGAAATTATTGCTTTGATAATCAGGTCTAAAGGAGACTCGAACACCAAATTGCAATTGCGTTAAAGAACTTTTAGCACTTGGGACAACACTGCACTCTGGACATGTGATTTGCGTAAATGCAACAAGATGTTCGCTACTGTATCCAAAACCATAGTTGTAAGAAAAGAAAGGAGTGATAGTGAGTAGATCACTTAAGCCTACATCATATCCTAATCCTGCTCCAACTCTATAGCTTATACTGGATTCATTTATATCGTTGTTTTCAGTAGCACTAAATGTTACCTTATTTGTATTGTAAGATATCCCGGGACTGAGAAACACATAAAGTCCTTTCGATAAGAAATCACTTTGCTTAGAAAAAGTAGGGCAATTGCAATCATTGTTAATGTCAAGAAAATATAAATGAGTAGGAAAATTCAAGTGAATTGAACTCATTGAAAATTCCGTGTTTGGGAAGAAAAGAGGATCTACGAAATTAGCCTCAAATTTGTTATTTATAGAATAGCTTATCTCTGGTAAAAATTCAATACGCTTATCTTTTAGTCTAAGCCAATAATTAGCTCCAAACTCATATCCAGTTGAATGTATCCCATTTGTGGGTTGGTTTGTTCCAGAAAAGTGTTCATTCCATTTATCAAAGCTATTCGAGTTGAATTTAGCTGAAATTCCAAATTGGGCAGAAGCGAAGGTGCAAACGAGTAAGAATACAAGAGAAAGTACTATGCGCATATATTTAGCTTTATCAATTTAACGTAATAAGAGGTTAAAAGTATATACCTATCTTTGCCCAAGATATGAAGACTAAATCAATACATCAAGATAAGGTAAATGTGATTACACTGGGATGTTCCAAAAATCTAGTGGATTCAGAGAATATAATTACCCAATTACGAGCAAATGACTACGATGTTAAGCATGAAGCTGAGCAAGAATCTGATATCATCATTGTAAATACATGTGGTTTTATTGATTTAGCCAAGCAAGAGTCTGTGGATACCATATTAGCATACGCAGAAGAAAAGAGGCAAGGAAATATCAAGAAATTATATGTAACGGGCTGTCTTTCTCATAGATATAAGGAAGACTTAGAACAAGAAATACCTGAGGTAGATGCGTATTTTGGGACTTTGGAACTACCTGCATTACTAGCTAAACTCAATGCCGATTACAAGCATGAGTTACTAGGAGAACGTATTATCACAACGGACTCGCATTATGCTTTTCTCAAGATATCAGAAGGCTGTAATCGCACCTGCAGTTTCTGTGCAATTCCACTCATGCGAGGCAAACATGTGAGTAAGACAATTGAGGATCTAGTAAAGGAAGCGAGTTCACTAGCAAGAAGAGGTGTCAAGGAGTTAATGCTTATCGCTCAGGAACTTACGTACTATGGATTAGATATTTACAAGAAGCGAGCCTTGCCTGAATTGTTAGACGCTTTATGTGAAGTAGAAGGGATAGAATGGATCAGATTACATTATGCCTATCCAAGTAAATTTCCTTTAGAGATATTTGACGCTATGGCAAGGCAGCCAAAGATTTGTAATTATCTAGATCTGCCATTGCAACACGCGAATGATGCTGTTCTAGAACGAATGCGTCGCCAGATTACCCAAAAGGAGCAAAGAGAATTGATTGCCATTGCGAAGGAAAGGGTTCCTGATATAGCAATTCGAACAACCATGCTTGTAGGCTTTCCTGGTGAGACGGAAGAGGAGTTTCAGGATATGTGTAATTATATTGCGGACATGAAATTTGACAGACTAGGCGTATTCCAATACTCCCATGAAGATGGTACGAGTGCATTTGAGATGAAGGATGATGTCACTGCAGAAATAAAAGTCCAGAGAGCAAATAGGATTATGGAAATACAACAGTCCATATCATTAGATAAAAACGAAGCCAAAGTAGGGAAAACGCTCAAGGTCTTAATTGACAGAAAAGAGGGAGGATATTTCTATGGTAGGTCAGAATATGACTCGCCAGAAGTAGATAACGAAATATTGATCGATGCAACTGATAATTATGTCCGTATAGGTGATTTCGTAGAGGTCAAAGTTTTGGAAGCACGCGAATATGATCTTATTGCCACTGTTGTAGAATGAGAAAAGGCATAGATAAAGTCCTGCTTTCTAAGCTTAAAACGGTCATATTATCTAAACAAAAAACCGTACATTCAAATCATTATTATGAGCATAAAGCCACAATCTATATTTGAAAAACAGATAAGCCCCTTTAAACAAGCGGGCGTGGTGTTTGGGTTGATTCTTTTAACAATCCTTATTTCAAAAATTATTTCTGCGTTTGGAATCTATAATGTGCGTGAAGGGTTTCCTTGGGAGATGTCATTAAGCGGACTACTGTTTTTTGCAATATTTAATTGCATTTTTAGTTTTGCTTATGAGGATCAGAACAGCTATTGGTGGAAATCTTTGCTCAGTTTTGCATTACTAGCCGCATGCGGCATGCTAATGGCTTGGGCAATTAGTGGAATGTCAATAGACGAAGCAGGATCTTTCAGATGGCTTACATTATTATTTACATTTTCATACTTGGTCCTGTTAGCGATGAGTAGGGCGATGCGGGGAATTTTGAAATGGGCTCAGAAACAGGGAAAACCAGCAAATTGATTAAAAATTAAACTTCTAAATTATGTCAAAACTTTTTCCGTTAATCTTTTTGAGTTGTATGTTTCTTGCATGCTCAACTAAAAATAAAGCGCAAAATCTAGATGTAGCGAAAACGCTGGAAAGCGTGGGCTTGCAACCAGTCGTTAAAACGGATTCTGAATGGAAAGCAGAATTGAATGATATGGAGTTTTACGTGATCAGAGAAAAGGGTACGGAGAGATCATTCAGCGGAGATCTTTGGGATCACAAGGGCGAAGGTGTCTATACGTGTCGAGCATGTGCACTCCCTTTGTTTGATTCAAAAACAAAATTTAAATCAGGAACTGGTTGGCCAAGTTATTATGAACCAGTAAAGTCAGAATACATAAGAGAAAGTACTGATCACATCCTTGGATATCCAAGAACTGAGGTAATGTGTAATAGATGCGGTGGGCACCTTGGTCATGTTTTTAATGATGGCCCTGAACCTACTGGTTTGCGTTATTGTATAAATTCAGCTTCCTTGGATTTTGAGGAACGCCAAGATCCTTAAAGCTTAGGTTTTTATTATAGAATTTAGTGGGAGTATAACGTACAATTGGTATACCTAAATTATCAATAAAGTCGTAACTTTGTCCTTTACTAACTATAATTAAAATCAAAATGAAATTTCTAACTCAACTCAGCTTTGCACTTATTTTATGCTCATTTTTTATCATGACCAGCTGTGGAGACGGTGATGATAAAGACCCAGTCGCTTGTACAGGTATTACAACTCTTGATGGAACTGTAAAGATAAATGGAGATACGCATACATTGACAATAGCGCAGCTTCTTGTAAATGCTGGAGGTGCTGTTTTTGGTGACACGTATGCGTTTCAAATTGCTGGAGTAAATTCTGACTGTACTGAAGTACTTTCCGTCTTTTTAACCTTCACAGTTCCTTCTGGAGCTACTCTAGGTGGTACCTATGATATAAAAGATTTTTTCTCTGCGAGTGATGACGATGCAACAGGTAGTTTTATAACTCAAATTTTAGATCCCATATCACAATCTTCTGAAGATCTTACTGGTGGTGATGTGAAAGTGACAAAAGGACAGGGCAACGAATATACACTGGATATGAATGCTACAACTGTTACTGGAAATGTAATCGGTTTAGAGTTTACGCATACGTTTTAATACGATTCATTCTACTAGGAAAAATATTAAACATCTGATTTAATTTTGGGTGCATCATAGGTCCAAGAAGACGCTTTGCGTTTCGCTTCTTGTCTATTACTTACACCCATCTTAGAATATAGTTTATTGATGTGTGATTTTACAGTACTCAATTCAATGAATAACTCTACAGCTATCGCTTTGTTTGATTTGCCTTTTAGAATGAGGTCTAAAATTTTAAGCTCTCTTTGGGTGTAATTTGTTGCGTCAAATTTAGGGTTCGCATTTTCTTGAGTACCTGGCTCGCTTCTTAGTTTGTGAATCTTATAGAGTAGGCCTAAGGAAAATACGCTTAATAGGCAAGTAAGCAGTTTCCAAATGATGTTTGCTTTATCTAGGTCTTCGTCGCTATAGTATCTGAGTTTTCTGATATAGTTATTTGTATAAGGATGATTTTCATTGGCTGTCTTGAGCTCATTTTTGAATGTCTTATATGCATCAATGTGGGTTTGATAATATGCATCAAAATCTGTATTGTTTAATGCAGCAAGAGAAACCAGAGTACTTGTGCAAGTGTCTGCAAAATGAAATAAGTCCTTGTTTAACTTATTTTGAGAAAATTGTAATTCTGAAGGAAATCGAATTTCATAAAATTCATAACTGGGGTAAACTAACCGGCTTAATGTCTTCATACGCATATTGTCTGCATCACCTGAAATCGTGTAATCTCCAAAAGGTGCGTAGGTTGTCTGGTCCGCTTGTATTTCAATATGCGTGTCATTCGTCAGTATGATATGAATGAAATTATGGTTTTCGCCACCTACATAGAGACAAGCATTAAATTCTGAATGCTCTTCTCTCACTAAGTACAGCTTGTAGAATTGCGCATGTTCTGGTAGATTCTCACCCTTGAGGACAAACGTACCATCACTGGCAATATTGGCCATGTTAATGATATGCTCTGCCTTTGCACTGTAATAATCATCTAACTTGTCAATAGTAGCAAGGTAAATGATGTTTTGCCATTCTCCTTTCAGGTTTAGCTTACCGTTTATACTATACTCAGCAAGACAAGGGAATGAAATAAAACAGAAAAAAAGGATAAGTAAGAATCTAATCTGCATGCTGTAAAATAGAAAAGAGAAGCTGCTGTACAAAGGATCAGTTTTTTGCTTAAGAAAAGATTAACGCTAAATGCCCTATTTTTAAGGGGTGTAGTCCTTTTTTCCACCCCCTTGTAGTCTCATTTGCCATCGGTTATTCTTTGTAAGCAGCATACACTTGTAGATACCTTGCGATTATTATTAATCAAAAATATTTAATTATGAAATTTACAAATCTAGTGTATGCCTTGGTATTTATAATACCAAGTCTTATTGGACTAAGCCAAGTATTTAATACTGAGGATAAACCCACAGTACCTAATTCAGAAAATGTAGTATGGAACAGTATTCAAAACATTGAAAATCTTAACCATGAGAAGTTTACTGTTGTAGATGTGTATACTGACTGGTGTAGAGTCTGTCAAGTGATGGACGAAAAAACGTTTTCTGATCCTGACTTTATGTCTTATCTAACTGAGAATTATAATCTGGTTAAGTTCAATGCTGAAGAAAAGACTAAGCTTATGTTCAAGGGGAAGTCGTTTGAATATAAGTCAAATGGAAAAAGAGGATATAATGCCTTAGCTGCTGAACTTTGTAAAGGGAAATTGGCATATCCTTCTTTTGTTGTTCTTGATCAAGAACTTCAGGTTGTTGATGTATTGCGTGGTTTTAAAAATGTAGAAAAATTTAAAGCTGATTTAGAAAGAGCAAGATTCGCAGATACGGCGAATGTGATATCCAAAGATTAATACAATTGATTTGGACATCGAGTGTAAGTAGGGATTTTTTTTTTCTCTCTTACACTCGCTTTTGCTTGTGTGTTTCATATTTTGTTTGTAAATAGAAAATATGAGCCTTGACCATACATTGATTCACTTGGGAGAAGACAGGAAGAAATATTTTAATGCCGTATCGCCTCCAATTATTCAGAGTAGTAATTTTGTCTTTGATAGCATCAGTGATTTGAGAGAAGCAATAGGAGATGAGGTTAATAATCATATATACACACGGGGGAATAATCCTACCGTTGCAATCCTTAGAAAAAAAATAGCTGCCTTAGAAAAAGCGGAAGATGCCTTGATCGTTGGAAGTGGTGCTTCTGCCGCGGCGATAGCAGTAACTGGTAATCTTAAGAGTGGTGATCACGTTATCTGTGTTAACCTGCCGTACAGTTGGACAAGAAAACTATTTAGTGAAACCCTATCTAGATGGGATGTTAGCGTAGATTATGTAGATGGTAGAGATGTAGCAAATATCAAAAATGCGATAAAAGAGAATACAGCGTTATTGTACTTAGAAAGTCCAAATAGTATAAGTTTTGAATTACAAGATCTAAAAGCCTGCGCCGCATTAGCTAAAGAGCATAACATTATTACAATTATAGACAATAGCTATAGTAGCCCCATTTTTCAGAATCCTATTGAACTAGGAATAGACATTGTAATTCATTCTGGAACAAAATATTTAAATGGACATTCAGATGTTGTAGTAGGCGTTATTTGTTCTACTAAAGATATGATAGCAAAGTTATTCAAAAACGAATACATGACTTATGGCACTATTATTTCTCCGCATGATGCCGCTATGGTTATACGAGGACTAAGGACGATTAAAATGCGTATGGAGCATGTCCAAAAAGTGGGGATGCAGCTAGTGGATTGGTTGGCTGACCATAAAAAGATCAAAAAAGTTATTTACCCATATCATCCAAGTTTTCCGCAATACGATTTGGCAAAGCAACAAATGCGAGGAGGGACTGGATTGTTTTCTATCATCTTAGATGTGGAAGAAAAAGCGGAAGTAGAGAAATTTATCAACGCATTGAATAATTTTATCATTGCAGTTTCTTGGGGTGGCCATGAATCACTATGCATTCCATTTCTAGCCTTTCACGATATACCGGGCTGGCCTGATCATTATGTAGATTGGAGGCTAGTCAGAATGTCAGTAGGCTTTGAAAGTTTTGAATATTTAAGAGATGATATAGAGCAGGCACTAAATGCAATTGGCAGTTGATAAGTGCAACTCCCAATTGAATCTATATAAATATGTCAGGGTTTGATTAGACCCATTCAATTAGGTACTTATTCTTTTTTCCATTCTCAATCATAAGGTACTTGTCATGTAAGAGCATGTCTGTAGTTATAAGTGCATTAAAGTCGCTTTGCTTTTCCTTATTAATTGCAATAGCATTATTCTGCACCGCTCTACGTACCTCACCATTTGATTTTAAGATTGTCGTTTCTTCAGCGAGTAAATTCGCTAGAGCTAATCCCTCCTTCAGCTTTTCTTTAGAAACTTGAAAACTTGGAATTTCACCTGATACTGCCTTTAAATCTTCTGCTGGCATAGATGAAAGTTTTTCAGGAGAAACGTTTTTTGCAAATAAAATATCTGACACATTCATTACAGATTGAAATGCGTCATCTGAATGGATGCGTCTGGTAAGTTCTTCAGCTAATATTTTTTTCAACTCCCTAGGATTGTCTGCATATTCTTTTTCCAGTCTCTCAACTTCGTCTTTTCCTTTAAAAGAAAAGTATCTAAAATATTTTGGTATATCTGCATCGTCAGAATTAATCCAAAACTGATAAAATTTGTATGGAGTCGTAAGTGTGCCATCCATCCAGATATTCCCTTCAGCAGATTTGCCAAATTTACTTCCATCTGCTTTAGTCAACAGTGGGGTAGTGATAGCATAAGCTTTTCCTTCAACATTCCTTCTTATGAATTCTGTTCCAGATGTGATATTTCCCCATTGGTCAGAACCCCCTATTTGGAATTTACAATTGTTCTCCGTGTATAGACATTGGAAGTCGTAGGCTTGTAAAAGTTGGTAACTAAATTCTGTAAACGATAGCCCTGTTTCCAGTCGGTTTTTAACAGAATCCTTGGACATCATATAACTTACAGTAAGAGTCTTACCCACCCGGCGTAGAAACTCAAGCACATTCATCTCCTTATAGAAGTCATAATTATTCACCATAACTGCATCTGTAGGACCATCTCCAAATTTTAGGTACTTTTTGAACTGCTCTACCTGAGCCGCTAGATTATTATCAAGTTCATCTCCAGTCTTCAACTGTCTCTCCTTATCTTTCCCACTGGGATCACCTATTCTTCCGGTTGCTCCTCCCATTAATACAATAGGTTTATTTCCGGTGCGTTGCCACAGGCTCAACATCATCACTTGCACATAATTTCCAATGGTAATGGATGGTGCAGTAGGGTCAAAGCCTATATACGCTATCTGTCCTCCTTCTAAAAGTTTTTCTTCTGCACCTGGAGTCATGTCGTGCAGCATTCCGCGCCATCTGAGTTCTTCGATAAAATTCATGCCGCAAAGGTAATTATGAATTAAGAATTATGAGTTATGAATCAAGAATTATATACCCTGCTTTGCGCTCTAATTTGTCGTTTTTGCATTTTGATATTACTTTGGGCGATCCAGACCATGGCAAACCATGGTCTGGCGGGTCATCCAGGGGTTCCGTCCTCTTGTTTCACAAGACGACAGCCTGCGGCTCCCTTACTACCCCTATCGCGATAGCTAAATGTGAATTAAGAATTTTCAAGTGCGATTTATCTATTGATTATTTTTCATTCTTCGTTTACTGGTTCTTATAATAGATATTAAAAGTTTTCTGATCTCAATTAATTGATCTTTTATTTTAACTGATTTCTCTTCATTGAGATAAAAAGTGTCAGTTAATAAATCAATCCAATAGACTGTCTCATTTGTTTCTTTCAGAGAAATGGAAAGTTTATGGACGAAGTCCTTCTTGCTCTCTGCATATTCAGCTTCATGAATTAATGCCCCTATAGCTGTGCCAGACCTTAAAAATTGTTTAGATAATATGTATTCCTTTTTATCCTGAGTTAATTCTTTATAAACCAAAACTACTTTTATAGCTAAATCGTAGCTCTTAATCTTGATAATGTTCTCACTCATATTTAAGAAAGTCCCAGATAAAGCATTTGTAATCAAAAAAGCCGTTTTATTTTAAAAATATTTTCATATCTCATCCCTAATAATTCATAATTCCTCCCCATTCCTCTTTCTTCATTCATAATTCATATTTCTTCATTCTTCATTCATAATTCATTTCATAATTCTTATCTATCTTCACAGATCAGAATAATGTAATGAACCTCGAACTCTTCATAGCTAAAAAACTCTCCTTCGGAAACGCCCGTTCCTTTACCCGAGCTATCATCAAAATGGCAATCGCTGGAATAGCTATATCTATAGCGGTTATGATTATAAGCTCGTTTATGATCAAAGGATTTAGGAATGAAGTGACTCAGAAGATTTTTGGCTTCTGGGGAAACATTCATATTACTGATATCTATGTGAGCAATTCAAACGAGCCTATACCAATTGCTGTAGATGATAATATGAAGAAGGAAATTGAGAATATCGCCTACATAGAATATCAATCTCCGCGTATGGTGTTTGGTAAAGACTCGGGTTCGTATAAAAATGATAGAACACTAGGAGGAGTTAAGGCGGTCCAGTCGTACGCATCTATCAGCGGAATCATCAAAACAAAAGAATATCTGGAAGGTGTAATACTGAAAGGAATCTCTACAGACTTTGACTGGGATGCTATGCGCAAGTTTTTGATAAGAGGAGATATTATTAATTTTAAAGAAGGGGAAGGAGCCAAAGAAATTATTATCTCTGAAATTACGGCGAATCGATTAAATCTAGATGTAGGAAAAAAGCTCATCGTCCATTTTATACGAAAAGACAAGCAAGTAAAAAAAGCATTCAAGGTTGTAGGTATATATAATACTGGACTAGAAGAATATGACAAGAAAATTGTCTTAGTAGATATCAAGAAGGTTCAAGAAGTATATGGCTGGGAAGAAAATATGATAGCCGGATATGAAGTAGTAACAGAGCACTTTGAAGACATGGATGTTATCTCAGAACATATCTATGATGATATCATTCCCAATAACCTGTTAAGTGAAACTATAAAAGAAAAATTTCCAAGTATTTTCGAATGGCTGGAAATGCAAAAACTCAACGAGTGGGTTATCCTGGGACTCATGGTAGTTGTATGTATCATTAATATGATAACAGCCCTTCTCATTCTTATACTAGAGCGCACTAAAATGATTGGTGTTCTTAAGTCATTAGGGCAAAACAACTGGAACATAAGGAAGATCTTTTTGTATCAGGGAGGGATCATTCTTGTCTATGGTTTATTTTGGGGAAATTTATTGGGGATAGGACTTTCTCTACTTCAAAAATATACCGGGTTTATAAAGCTAGATGAAGAAAGTTATTATTTATCTCAAGCACCTATAGAGTTTAGTCTCCCTTCCTTATTGATAATAAATTTAGGAACGCTGCTGCTTGTGGTTCTTTGTCTAGTTATACCCACATTTGTGATAACTAAAATTCAAGCGATTCGCGTCCTTAGATTTGATTAAGATGGTGGGCAAACTAAGTCATATCTTTTCAAGGATTCTTTTTGGTTTATCAGAACTACCCAAACGCTTTAAACGACTAGGACTCCATTTTTTATGGTGGTTTCCATTTAGACCCAAGGTAGATCAGTTTGTGATCATACGTAATCCCTTAGAATGGCTGATGGCTCTCCCTTTTTACATTCTAGATGTTCTTCTTATTCCCGAAGTGTATGAAATTCTGTTTGAATCTGTGAAATGGAATATGCGTAATCTGGATATAGAAGAGCAAGCAGTAGTTAGAGCAATTTTTAAGGAATCTGTGGACCCTAATAGGGTGCGCTTAGACGAAAAAGCTGTCTTAGGTCCTAAGCAGAAAAAATTTGCCTACGTCAGTTTTCAAACCATTAACTCATACGGCAAAATGAGTGAAGCTGTTCTTATTCATGAGATAGTCCATGTCTGGCAATTCTTAAAATTTGGTTCAGTGTATATTCTCAAAGCGCTTATGGCTCAGCATTCTAAGCAAGGCTATGACTATGGGAGTGTCCCAGGTCTAGTTCAGATGCAAGAAAAAGGCTGTAAGTTTTGTGAGTTTAATTTTGAGCAACAGGGGGATATCGTCATGGATTATTTTAGGCTTCTTAAGCGCCCACCAGAATTAGTAAATGAACCTCTCATGAACTTGTATAGACACTTTGTAGAAGAATTGCATGTATGATAATGTCTATTGGATTAATTAAGAAGCTAGCAGTTTACGG
>CALCMJ010000132.1 GCA_937967615.1 uncultured Saprospiraceae bacterium | reverse complement strand
TTTGCTATTCTTCTTTTTCTACTCATGTTGAGTAACTCCGGATTGCCTCGTTCTTTGGGCGTCATGGACTGGATAATAGATTCAACTTTTGAAAACGCATTATCGTCAATATCAAGATTTTTGACAGCCTTTCCCATACCTGGAATCATACCTAGAAGACTTTTTATATCTCCCATCTTACGGATTTGATTCAGCTGCTTATGAAAGTCATCAAAGTCAAATTTATTCTTGCGAATTTTAGTTTCTAGACGTTTGGCCTCTTTCTCATCAAACTGTTCTTGCGCTTTTTCTACGAAGCTTACGATATCCCCCATCCCCAAAATTCTCTGGGCCATCCTGTCTGGGTGGAAGACGTCCATCTTATCCATCTTCTCTCCGGTGCTGATAAACTTGATGGGCTTTCCTACAGTATATTTTACGGATAAGGCGGCTCCACCTCTCGTATCTCCATCTAATTTAGAAAGGACAACTCCGGTATAATCAATGCGCTCATTAAACGCCTGCGCAACATTTACTGCATCCTGCCCAGTCATGGCATCTACTACAAAAAGTGTCTCATTAGGGTCCAGTGCGTTTTTGATGTTTTCTATCTCGTCCATCATCTCTGTGTCTACACTGGTACGACCTGCTGTATCCACGATCATGACATTATAGCCATTTTCCTTAGCGTATATAATTGCTTCTGCAGAAATATCCACGGGATTTTTACTTTCTGGATTTTTAAAAATCCCTACGCCTACTTGTTCAGCAATAACGGTCAACTGGTCAATGGCCGCTGGTCTGTACACATCACATGCAACTAAAAGTGGCTTAAGTTTTTTCTTCTCTTTTAAGTAAAGCGCAAGTTTTCCTGAGAAGGTTGTTTTACCAGAACCTTGAAGACCTGCGATCAGAACGATAGCTGGATTGCCTTTCACAGAGATTCCTTCTGCTGCCCCTCCCATAAGATCTATCATCTCATCCATGACGATCTTAATCATAAGTTCGCCTGGCTTGACAGAGTTCAGAATATTGGATGTTCCTAAGGCTTTGTCTTTAACTTTATCTGTAAATTCCTTGGCAATCTTATAGTTCACATCTGCCGCAACCAAGGCTCGTCTGATCTCTTTAATAGACTGCGCTACATTGATTTCTGTTAATTTACCCTCTCCTTTCAGGTTTTTAAAGGCTCCTTCTAGTTTATCCGTGAGATTATCAAACATATTTACTGATCGTTTAGCCTGCAAATATATTGGAAAAGCGCTAAAAATATAGGGATTTAGAAGAAGATGAGAGAAACAGCGTTAAATGTGAAAATCATATTAAAAAAATATTGCATCAAACTTCCTTATTAGATAATACGTTGTTTAATTTTGTAGATAATTGAGTATGAGTATTTCACGAGCGTCCATAGTTCTTATTGCCCTATTTTCCCTGTCCTTTGTGTCCAGCGGTCCACGAATAGGCGATATTATAGATTCCCATAATAACGTTGCTGTTTATTATAATGGGAACGTATCCCACGTAGAAGGAAGAAATGTCACCTATGATGGCTATAACCTAGGTCTGCGATTTCAGTGTGTAGAATTTGTTAAGCGCTATTATTACGAACGTTATGGGCACAAGATGCCTGACAGTTATGGTCATGCTAAGTCGTTCTTTGACAAGAGTTTACCTACAGCTGGTTACAATATGAAAAGAGGTCTAGTACAGTACAAAAACATCCGCTACGACCTACCCCAAGAAGGAGATATTATAGTGTATGGTGCTAATAGGATGATGCCATTTGGACATATGGGAATAGTGACGAAAGTGACAGCAGATGAGGTGGAAATGATTCAACAAAACTGGGGCAGAAAGTCCCGGAGAACACTCAAAATTGTAGAATTTAAGGGTATTTATACCGTTGCTGACTACGACTTACTAGGATGGATGCGCCTGCCTTAAATCAGCTGGTTGTTATACTTTCCTTAAAATGAAACCTTCAAGCTATTGCATCGTCTTAATAGTATGTATTCTTTAATTAGTCATTAGTTTAAAAATTTATGCGCATTTTCACAATTCTCGCTTTAGTTACAATTAGTAGTTTTCAAGTATCAGCACAAGAGCTGACCTTAGAACGCATCAAAGGTATAGGCGATATCGCCATCAATAAGATCTATGTCGTCAATGATAATGAGGTATGGACTGCAACTCAGGGAGGTCTTTTCCGAATTTCAGATGGTATGGCAAGTCCTGTTTATACAGGAGCTGAAGCATATGCATTGACTTCAAGTCCAAAGGGTGTTTTTGCCGGATTAGAAGAAAATCATGTAGTACTGGAAGAAGATCGCTTGTTTACATTGAAAGATCCCTCAATGGCAATCACCTGCATGGCGGAATTCAACAATAAAATTTGGATAGGAACGAATGATGGGGTGTTTACACACGACCTGAGAACAAACTCAGAGCTTATCCCCTATTCTACCAGAAATACAGCATTAGAATCCAATCATATAAACTTTATCCATGCGGACAGAAATAATAATTTGTGGATAGGAACGAATAATGGAATCGTAAGGGTCAATGAAAAAGGGAAATGGAAAAATTACGATGGGAAAGATAAAATGGTTGCGATAACAGAGAATAAAGAAGGCGTTTGGTTATTGTCTGAAAAGGACTTGTATCTGATTGATGAAAACAACAGATGGTATCCAGTGGGGATACGAGATGGATTATACAAAGGAAAGATCAATGATATCATAATTGATTCAAATGATAAACTATATGTTGCTTCAGATATCCTTACTAGACTGGACCCCTACTCAGATGAAATTATTGAGTATTCTGAAATTTTAGGATGGTTAAGTAAAGAAGCAAAAGATCTGGAAAAAGATTCAGAAGGAAACATATATTTTGGAACCAAGCGATCAGGCGTCTACAAGATCACTATTTTAGATGAGCCAGAAGTTCCAGAAGATGTGGAGGTAGAAATAATACAACCGGAGGAAGAGATTGCTGAAGAAGTTATTGCAGCTCCAGTGAAAAAAGAACCGGTAAGGGTGAAGGCACCCTCTTTAGTGGTACTTGCAGTTGTGGATAACGAGATCAGTTGCGCGGGCGAAAACAATGCGGCTGTATCTATTATGGTACAAGGTGGCGTTCCTCCTTACAATTACGCATGGTCAAATCCAGCTATCTCTGGTGAGAATCCAAAGAACCTATCACCGGGTGATTATACCGTAAAGATTACAGACAGCGAGGGGCAATCAATAACAGAAGATGTAAATATTCTTGACGCAAGTCCTATAAGAGTAACACTTGCTGAATCTAAAAGAATAAGTAAGGCAAGGAAAAAAGATGGATATGCCAGAGTAAGAATTTCAGGTGGAACAGCTCCTTTAAAAGTTAGTTTTGACAATGGCGAAAGGGGACTTACAGCGGAAAAATTATCTGTAGGCGAACATTCTGCAACAGTTACTGATGGGAATGGATGTACAAAGGTTTTAAGATTTATAATAGAAGGACCCAAGCTTCTTCCTGAGCTAGATATTGCCAATGTTAAGGTAGGATCTACTATGCGTATTAATAACATGTACTACGATGCAGATAGTGTAAATGTAGATCCTTCAAACTTTGAATTACTGGATGAGGTATTTGACTTCTTAGAGCAAAATGATAATCTCATAGTAGAAATAGGCGGACATACAAACGGTATTCCTTCCCATGAATATTGCGATGAGTTGTCTACTAGACGTGCAAAGTCTATTGCAGATTATTTATACGACAAAGGTATTCCACAAGGGCGTTGTCAATTCAAGGGTTACGGTAAAAGAAAACCAGTTGCTACGAATGAAAGTGTTGCTGGGCGTAAAAAGAATCAACGGGTAGAGATTAAGGTTTTGGAGATTAAGCAGTAAGGGAGACTGGGCGAAGGAGCGACTGGGCTTAGGCTTAAGGAAATTAAGCAAGAAGTGAGATTTATTTCAGTTTATATTTAATCACATTAAAAGTATTTGGGCATATCCCTATTCCGCCTTCGGCGTAATAGGGTCGCTGTATTGCGGGCTCGCTTATTTCGCTCGGTAATTCCTTCACCTTGCAGGCTTAGGATCACTAAACCCTCCATATAGCTTATGCGAATGAGTAGATAGAAGCCTTTCGATATCATGGGCTGATAGGTCACTAAAGTAGACTTTGTGATAATAAGCCTTCCATCATGATAAGTTCAGCTGAGACTGCCACTTGAAGTCGTTGGTTGACAACTTGCGAAAAAGTGAATTGGAGATTGCATGATTTTCTTGATTTAGTAGGCACAGTAACCTGTCCTCGCAATTCTATAGGACAATACAGTTCCAAACTTAATTTTAAATTATTGACAGGGAGGCTATTCTCTTTGTAATCTAACTTATTATTGCCTTGTATGATTGTGCTATAAATCTATTTAACTGGTATCCCAAGAATATCACATATTTACTAAAACAAAAAGAGGCCATCCTTTATGGGACAGCCTCTTTATTCTTCTTTAGCAGTAAGCTATTTCAGCTTTGGTTCCTCATTTTCTTGAAACTTCTTTCCATCCCATTTCCCTAACCACTCTACATTTTTCCCTACTCTCTTATAGTTTAAGAAGGTATAAACTGCTTCTTGTTTTTCTTTTCTTTTTATGGTAATTCTACCAATGCTACCGTTTCTAATTTCGAAGTAATAATTCTCTTTTCCGAAATCAAACTTTTTATTTCTAGATGCCATTATGTGCTTTTAAAGTTATTATGCTGGTCAAAAAGGACCTCTTATCAGTATACAACTGATTTCCTAATCAATAAATTGTTTTCAAGGCCAAAAAGTTCAACAGAACCACATTTTATTTGGATATAATTGCTTTTTGTGATTATAATTCGGTAGATATTGGCTTTTTTGACCTAATAAGCATGAAAATTCTACTAAAAAAAGCGGAGCCTACATAAATGCAGGCTCCAAGGAATTATGATAATTCCTAAACGTTACTCTTATTATACGCATTTTGAACTAAGCGCATATATTATCCAAAATGTATACATAGTTAATCCATTTACTATATATTTTATTGTCTTTCCTTCTGGCAATTTCAAAAAAATGCATGCGGATGTCCTAAAGGTATATCCGCATGCTGCAATAAATATTTATCTCAAGAGTGTAACTGTACCAGTTTTCATTTTTTTATGCATACTTGCATCACATTTTTCAATGCTGTATTCCACTATATACACATAGCTACTGATGGGCACTCTTGTATTATTGAATGT
>CALCMJ010000131.1 GCA_937967615.1 uncultured Saprospiraceae bacterium | reverse complement strand
CCACAATAATCGCACGTCCACAACTCACTGTCCAATGGGTCCTGACCCATTGTCCTCCATTGTTACGTGATTAGAATTCGTTTTTTGAACTCAAGGCGTCGGGCCGCCTTGGACAGTGAAACGCCGAGAGATCTATACTATGATAAACAATACTGTCAGTACTGACCACAATAATCGCACGTGCACAACTCACTGTCCAATGGGTCCTGACCCATTGTCCTCCATTGGTTACGTGATTAGAATTCGTTTTTCGTACACAAGGCGTCGGGACGCCTTGGACAGTGAAACGTCGAGAGATCTATACTAAAATAATCAATACTACAAGTTATTGAAATGACGGAACGACAACACGAAGGACCGACTCACAGAGAGCAAGGTGCGTCGGCAGCTTCCTATCTTTTTTATTTGCGCTGCACCACATTACATGGTTACATAAATGCCCGCATAAGCAACACGGAGGGTTTAGTGTTCCAGAGGCTGCAAGGCTCTGGAATACCGACTGAACAAGGAGCCCGAAGTACTGCGACCCAAAGGGGTATGCCCACATTCTTTTAAAACTCATAAATATTTCCTATTTTTAGTATCTCGCTACCCAATGCGTATAATACTTTTATCTCATAAAATTATATCGCTATGAAAATCAATTTCCACCTTCTTACGTGTTTCATCTTCCTTATTGCCTTCTTTCCAGCGCAAGCACAGATAGCAACTCCTACGATTTTGGAACTTACTGAAGATGATCATGTGGCGACTCTCTGCTGGAATTCAAAAACGAATACGTATCATATGCAGTATGATCCTGATAAACAGCAAGGAATCTATAGTTATAAAGTAGAATGGGGAACTGTTGCTGAAGGATTTACGCAAACACATATTACACCCTATAGAGTGCATCAATTCCAGCCTCTTGAAGAAGGCATAGAATATATGGCGAGAGTTTATTCTTTAGATGCATATGGAAATCAATCTGAAGCATCAGAAACGATATTTTTTCAACATGACCCAACTCGTGTCAATGATATGCGCGAACGATTAAATGGTTTTTTTGATGACATGAACACGCCTATGGGTGCCTTTGATGAAAAAAAATGGAACCAATCGTATTCTGGTTGCATGAAAATTGGATATGTAAGTCAGCATGTGAATGGCCAATATCATGGACACAATGTTATCGCTTCAAATCATTGTGATAGAGGAGTTGCTTCCTCACGTGTCAGAGAAATATTTGATTTCACTGATCGTACAGGTAACATCGAGTTTGATCTTGACGGTTCGCAAAACGGTAGGGAGTTTTGGTATTTGGACATAACAAATGCTAATAGAAAAAGAGACCTGACTGGACATACAAGTATTGGCTCGCAAGATGATAATCCAGCAGATCCTGCTGGCATGCTGCGCATTGCAGAAGTGGGATCCAAAATTATTATTTCTATTGCGAATTCGAATGGAGAGCTTATTGAATTAGAAAATATGTATGAGGACGGAGCCTGTGGGGATGATCTGCGATATTGTCCAGAAGAAAATCTAGGTACTGCAATTAATGTTCGCAGACATTGGAAAGTTGAATTATCAAAAACACATTTCAGAATATTTATCAACGATAGTAAGGTGATAGATGGTAGTTTGATTACAGAACACTCACCTAATGGTTTAGAGTTTGAAGAAGCACAACTTAACTGGTTGCTCTTTTCTTACAACACACCTAAGGATAACTTTGTCTTATCTATGATCCATTGGGATAATTTTGGCTTTGATGCTCCTGCAGGATACGAAGCACAAAACGTGGTGCATAATTATACAGATGGTATTTTAGGAACAGAGTCACCCAAACTGGGGAATGAGGCAAGTATAGGAATGCATGCAACTCTAGACGACCCAGGAATATCTACAATTGTTATTCCTGATAGTGCATTGGATACTGAAGGGAATATTCCTTTACAGACTGAACTCATGTTTACTATGCAAGGCGCTAGTTATGCATGGACAGCTGAGGACCGCATTGAACTCAATGGACATGTCTATTATTTCCCTGAACCAGAATCCGAAATAGTAGATTTAGAAATGTCACAATTGTTAAATTCCCATAGGCCATATTCTGCAATACTTGACATTGACCCTAATCACCTTTTGGAAGGAGAAAATGAAATTTACTTTTATTTAAATACGATCAAACTTTTAAATATTCATATTGAATTAAGCTTCCCTATTGCTACCGCTCCAGAATACACATCACCTAGTGAAATATATTCTGATCATACAGACAAGCTAATGGCATTTTGGGATGTATCAAACACTGTAGGTCCAGGCATCGTTTTTAAAACTATTGACAATCAAGCGTTTTGGACTCTTGAAAAAGTACATGATCCAACACCAGATATTGATCTCTGGTATGTGTATAACACTCCAGTTTCTGACAGTATACAAGTAACAATAGAAGCAAACTCCCTAGCTCAACTTGCAGCCACAGCTACTGCAAAAGGTATAGCATATTATGAAGTTTGGATTGATAATGAAGTTGTGTCTACTGTGCAAGTAGATGCTGAGAGTCCGGTTTCTACGTTCTTACATGAATTAACTATTGATCTTTCTGGTTTTGAGAATGGACAGCACGAACTGTATGTGCAAGCCTATGATATAGAAGGGAATCCTTCCCTGTTTGATGCATTTCAAGCACATGCCTATCCAGGATTGTATAGACCCACTATATTTGAGATTGAAAATGCTGCTGGCCCTCCAGACTTAAGTACTTCATTGACAATCTTACCTACTATAGTTCATAATCTCTCTAATCTAGTATTCATTGTGGATGTGCTAGAACTAAACAATGTGGATACAGAGGGCAACATTTCTGTAGTGATATCGAAAGACTTACGATTGAGTTTTGAGTGGGACCCTGCTTTAAATGAAATAGGACCATTTACTCTTCAAAATGAACTTTGGACCTATGATGACAGCAATCCTTCTTTTCATATTTGGTCTTCAGATTTGGTTTTAAATCAGTTATCTAACATATCATTTGGAATGGAAGCTAGCTATGACCCGCAAAACACAACTGGTCAAACAAACTATACTGCTACAATACTATTTGGGAGCGGAGGTGAAGTGAACGGATCAAATAACAATGATGCTGAGACGATACAATTTAATGCAAATTGAGATTTGATGTGTAGAGAATAAAATGAGTCAACGAATGTTACAAGATGGCTTTAACTGTATCTAACTCAATTTGATCTTCTTGCTTTTCTGAATCTTGATGCAAAGAATTTAAGTGTGATAAACCCAAGTCAACTCCATATCTATAGTCTTTCATGATCGTACGCTTCGTGTAAGAATAGGTACCGCTCTTCAGCATCTTTGCTGGAGCAATCTGGGTGACCTGCAGATCAGATGGAGGGTTATTCATAAACTCTATTGCTTCGTTATATCTCTTATAGCAGTTGGCAAATGTATCTCGTAAATGAGGACTTGCTTTGTGGTAAATACTACCAAAATAGTCTGACCAGGATTGGGTGGATTTATACTCAGTAGGCCATGTTCTCAAGACAAGAATTTTTCTTATTCCATTTTCATATGCCCATTTCACAGGGAGGGCATCTGACCATCCTCCATCAAAATAAATTTTGTTTTCAATACGGTGTAAGCCCTTTGTCACAAAAGGTAGGGTGCTAGAAGCAACGACGGCATCTAACCAGTTTTCTTGGATAGGTCTCAGGTATTCAGGGTTGCCATTTTCCTTATTGGTTGCTACAAAATATACCCTAGCTTCTTCTGAAATCTTTACTGCCTTTTCTAAATCAAAAGGCACCTTCTCTCTAGCAACTTTATATAGAAAGTCTATATCCATATACCCCTGCTCTCCAAAGGTGCGCTTATAGTCAAGAAAATTTTGATCCTTAGCAAGTATTTTCATTGCATTTACACAGAAACGATATTGTTTACTCAAGAAATATGAAGCGGCGATAGCTCCTCCAGAAACACCAATATAAGACGAGAACGGATCAAAATTATTGATAATAAAGGAATCGAGAATTCCAGCTGTAAATGCTGTTTTAAATCCTCCACCTTCAACGATGAGGCAGCTTTGTTTCATAGGATAAAAGATAAGTTCATAAAATGAACGTTAGCAGCAAACTGAATGTATGCACTCCAAAGAAAAAAAAATCAAAATCTAGGGTAAACACCTAGTCTATTCAAGCAAAATCAATTTGAATTGAAGAGTAAAGTTTCTGCATCCGTGTTGTTCAATCCATTTACTTCTCCTCCACTGCCTGTTAATAAGGTAGTAGTAAAGTTTGTGTTTCCAGATGTGCTCTGTGGATCATAAGTACCCTCTAGTCCAAATCTTGAATTTGAAGATTGTGCTATAGATGCGCTTGCTGTCCATATATGGAAGGATGGGTTCGTATCATCATATGTCCATAAATTATTTTGTAATGTAAAGGGTCCAAGAATCTCCAAACTAGAGTCCCAAGTAAAATTAAAGCGATCCACCTTTGCTAAGAATACTGAAATGAGTCCATCTGAGTCTGCATTGTTTAACTCTACGACTTCTACTATCAATGTGATGGGGCTATAGCCATTCACTATTGTGGGTAAAAGGGTAAAGCTTAGACTAAGGTCAGGCATCCCTATTTCATGAATGCCTAAATCAAAAGCTGCCCCTTGAGGTCTGATCTTTCCGTTCACATCAAATGCAAAATTGCTGCTCTCCCCTGCATCAATCAAAGGACTAGTTACAGCTAGTTTGTAATCTCCATTTGCTGGATCTATAAACTGAGGGTCTAGAGAACTCGTGTTTGCATCTCCTGAAGATGGTACAAAACTGTTGTGAAGGTTGGAATTTCCATAATCAAAATCTAATACGAGATCACTATGTATGCTAGGATAATGTGCATAGCGTTCTTCTGCAACGTCCTGGATTATGCAATTGACCATGGCATTGCCATAATTGATTCTATCTACCATAAATAGATAATTCAGATTATAAAAGACACAATTATAGAAGGTATTATCAAAGGCCGGTGAGTCTTCATAATTCGTAGAATACCAGTGCCAGTTTATTGCAGAATTCATATTACTAAAGGTGCAGTTTATAAAATCGTTGTTATGCCCTGCATTTTCATTTGGATCTTCTGAGGTATCGCTGAAGCTTACTCCCTCTGCGCCATCTACACTGCAATTAATAAAACTATTATGGTGAGCTGCATTTGCAATCCGTATCTCTCCTTTCCCATCAGTTCCAGGTGCGATATGGCAGTTCGTAAATGTATTATTTGTTACATCTATAAATTGCAGTTCTATTTTTGTTCCTACAATTGTGCATGCAAACGCCTCATTGTCTTGGGCATCTACTTTATAAACTAATCCATGTCCATGGTGCACTAAAGGTCCTACGCGTTCTACATGAATATGACTCAAAGTATTGTTGCTTGTCCCGTTAGCAAGTAAATAATAATAGTCGCATGGATTCACTTCAGTATCTGAATACACCTTATTATATGCATGGTCTGTAAAATCACTATTGGAAAATCTATATGCTTCTGCACCTGCATTAACAACAAGGCAGTCATAGACTTTTGCATTGTCACCATAAACTGAAATACCATTCCCACTATAATTTAAAAAAGCACTTACATCGCCACCTGGTACATAGGTATGTTCAGGATCAAAATCTCCCACTTGATGAACAATGATATTTTTAATTAAATCTCCGTTCCCTGCACTGAGTACCCCATCCTTATATTTTGTAATCTGAAAATTTGATAATTCTATATATGCCTTGGCGATGCTTATTGCTGTTCCCAGAAATTCTGCATTCTCTTCTGTTGATCCAGCCAGATAAGGCATTTCTGCTGGGTCTAATGCATCTCCATATGCCATTGTGGAACCATTAGAGCTAATAATATCATTGGGCGTATTTTTATAGCCAATAAATTGAATGGGATTATTAATTGTTCCTGCATTAGCAACTACAAGATGCAAAGCGCCGTAGTTACCTGCTTTAATATGGACGATGTCACCAGATGTTACGGTGTTAAACGCATGTTCAATGTTCCATGCATCTGACTCTGTCAAACCGGAATTTGCTGAATCTCCAGAGACAGATACGTAATAGGTTTCTGCTTGTATTTGAGCAGAAACTATAAGACAGTATGCCATTACCAAACCAATCAATTTCATAAAGAGGGTTTTAGTTAATTAAAATTGCATTGGGAATGCCTAAGTAGTTATTGTCTTCTGACAAAGCGTTATAAGATTACGAGGATAATTGATTTATCTTCTCCAATCCTTGCGTGACGAGCAGACGTTTAGGTGCTCTATTTAGGACTTTTTTATAATATTTTTCTGCCTCTTTATATCTTCCTTGTTCCATTAGCCAGTCTGCATAGAGTTCAGGAGAAGGTTTTACAATTTCAGGTGGTCCATATGCATAGCTGGTATTTTCTTCCAATACAACTGCAGCCTTCATAGCATTTTCTGCTTCATCATTATTGCCTTTTAACAATGCTAGTAGTGCTTGCATTTCTAATCGCATAACTTCCGCCCTATTCACGTGGACTTGTGTTGCCTTACCTCTTCCGTAATTCCCTCCGCTGCACATGGAAGCAGTTGCGGTCAAAGCTTCATTCGTTGCTAGTCCTATTTCTTCAGTAAGACTTGTGATAATTGATTGTAATGTTGATGCATCTTTCTTTTCATATGCATATCTAGCTTGAGAGTAACTATGCGCTGCCCTAATTTGAATTGCCATTTCGGAGTAATCTACCGTATCTTGAAAAAGTGGGTCATCCCACTCGTTTGTTTCATTAAAATACGCGCCTTTCATCATAACTAAATGGGCAATCGCTTTTGTGCTTGGAAGTTCATAACAATAGCTTTGCATATCTTCTACTAATTCTTTTGCTTTGGCAAATTCAGCTTTTTGTAAGTGCCCATACATTTGCCATTTGAACGCGTGATAATTTAATGCATCATTATCAAGTTCTTTTTTTTCTTTCCTATTTAAGCTAGCATTCCAAGAGGCTATATTAGATTCTATAACTTCATCCCACATACCTAATGCTACATAAATATGTGATGGCATGTGCAGGGCGTGAGCTGCGTCTGGCGCCACTTTAGAATAGCGGGTAGCCGCCTCTAGTGCCTTGGGCGCATTCTCTGGATCATCATAGCTATGTATAAGATAATGCAAGGCACCTGGATGGTTTGGGTTTTCAGCTATTATAGATTGGGCAATCTTTGCACCCTTGGCATACATTTCATAATCTCGTCCTCCCTTTACGGAGCCTAAAAGTGAGAGTGAATAAAATGCTGCGACTTCTTGATTCTTAGGATATTTTTCATGCAATTGAGCCATAAACTCAGAGTAGGCTATGTCCCTTTCTTTTTTAGTACCCTCTCCATACAAAATGTGTAAAGCATCACATAGATCTTTCTCAAATTCTGTATTAAATTTTGTGCGTTGCTCTTCAGGTGTATCTCCAAGTCTTGAAAGAATCTCTAAAGCTTTGTCTTTATCTTGCTCCCTCCATAAAGGGTGATTATGTGACATTGCTTCTCCCCAGTAGGCCATAGCAAAGTCTGAATCTAGTTCTTGTGCCTCTTTGAATTTTACTGCTGCATCCTTAAATTCAAAACTATGCATAAGCAAAAGTCCTGCTTTAAAGGCCTCTTGGGCTACCTCTTTTCCTGTTACTTCTATTGAAATTTCTCCAAGTTTAATATTGTCCTTAGACTCTGTATCTTGCTTACATGAGACGAAGATAATAAGAAATAGGAATAGATACTTTGAATACATAGCTAAGTGTTTAATCCTAAGATATAGAATTTTAGGCGAATTCTATTCAAATTAAGAATACTAGAATGCAATTGATTTCGAAATAGCAAAAAAAAAGCAACACCCTAAGGTATTGCTTATAACACGTTTTACTCTAAAGCAGTTTGTTAGAATAAATTCTTTGCCTTATTCAAAAGATCAGCGGCATTTCCAGGGATTAATCCACTTAGAGCTTCTAAGTTGAATTCACTGTCAGCCTCATCTTTAGATAAAAACTTTTCTTTTAATCCGTTTATTAGATCTGGCGCTGTGTTCGCTGCTTCCGCTTCTGCATCTTCTGCGCTCATTCCTTTACTCTGTAAAACTTCAGAAAGTTTTGCCTTTGCATTCTGAAAAATATCATTTGATTCCATATCATCTCCTGAAAATAGATCTTTAATCTGATCTAGATTTCCTCCTGCTACTTTGGATTTTATTGACTCCAAAAGTGCTCCTGCTCCCTCTTCTGCTGCTGCAGATGTATCAGATGGATTTAATGCATTTCCCATCATTTTTTCTGCAAGCTTTTGCATTGCCATTCTTTTTAAACTGTCAAACATATGTTGTATTTATAAACTGTGAATAATACTCTTCTGACGAACTGACAATGAGATGGGTCACTTTGTTTGGCCAAAACAGACGACAAAATCGAACAAACGGAGATTTTGGCTACTTATTATAGTAATGGTGAATTCTTGTATAAGTATCTTTCAATGACACAGAACTTATTGATATAGTGCTTGATACCTCTCTTATTGCTAATGATGTAAAATTTTGATTTCTACCCTTCTGTTCTGCTGTCTACCTTCCTCGGTTGTGTTTTCCGCTATGGGAAGGCTAGATCCAAAGGCTTTAATGACCAATTTAGAATTAGGATTTAATTGAATGAGATCAATCCTTTTTTTGACAGATTTAGCCCTATTCAAGGATAACTCTTGATTGTATTCATCTGATCCAGTATTGTCCGTATGTCCCTCAATCAGAAAATCAGCATCTGTTATATTACTAAGTACTCTTCCTATAGAATCAATAAGTGTTCTACCTCTTCTTGATAAGCGATGAGAATCTATGGAAAACAAGACTTGAGCATCTAGAACTATCCTTTCTTCTTTTGGCGGTTCAATAGTTTTTTTCTCAATAGGCTTAGGTGCAGAAAAAGAATTTAAGTGGCTTACGTCAAATTCTATACCCATCTTCATTGGATAGTCTTGAAAATACCAGATTTTGAAATCATAGCTTGCTGCTTCAAGAAAAGTGGTGTCTTTCTTTAAACGCATTGGATGGTTACCATCATTGTCTAATATTAATTTTTCATTCAACCAAAGGATAGAACCATCATCAGAATTCAGGCTAAACTCGTACCATCCATCTATTGGACAAATTAATTTTCCCGTGAAAAATATTGCAAAAGAATCTTGCAGATCTACATTTCCAAACCAGTCAAAATAGTCCCTTTCTGGATACCAAATTTCCTTTAATTCAACAATTTCATATGTAGGGTAATCTTCAGCGCCTTCATGATATGCATGAACCTTGTCAGGTATAGAAACAAAACGTGCTTGGACATTTTCAAAAACTGGAATTTGTTCTTGAGATAAAAGAATTAAGCTGAAGAAATTTAAGACGAAGAAGATGTAAACACGCATAAAGTTTAAAACGTGTATGTACATTTTATATTTTGTCTATTTCATTCATACTCCGTTATCGCTAATTATCCATAATCTTAAAATACCTAAAATAAAAAAAGCGGCAGTGAAGATTCACAACCGCTTGTCCAGTAACATTCTCATTGTTCCTTAGAAAATCAGATTTGGGTATCTGTTTATTCTTAAGATTCTAGTTGAATCTCAAACATAAGACGCATGGGAATGTGAAAACCACATAAAATATTTACTTCAGGTTAATTTTGTCATTATGCGGACCTTAGTGATTTGCTTAGTCAAGTATCTATAAAGAAAAAGAGCGGAAAGAATTTCTTCTTTCCGCTCAAATTATTTGTTTTGCCCCTTGGAAATAATATTTGAAACCTAAAATTCCATAAGACATGAAACCTAGAAACCTAGTAAATTACCTGTACTAGTCTTTTTCAGACTGATAAATTCTTGAAGGTCACTCATCCATCGGCTAACTACTTGTTAAAGTCTTATTTTTTAACATTTGAATTCAATAAGGTGAAGGATCTACAACTAAAGACCTCATTTTTTATTGAATAACTGCTGTTCTATTGAATAGTTCACTTAAAGTGTTAAATACTTGACACAAAGATTGAATTAAGAAACTTTGGTGTGACCACAGCAATATACTCCCGTCTTAAAAATGCTTTCGGGCACATTTTTTATTAAGAGTGAAACAAGCCTCTTAGCTTTTTATACTTATTGAGAAACTTTATAATCGAGCGTGAGAAACTGGATTATCGATTACACCCTTATTAATAGCATTACCAGCGGTAGAAGAAATTCTCCGCTTTTTTTTTCTTAAAAATTATTTGCCCGCGCATTAGAATCTACCGCCGCCAAAATTATTCTCTCCGTAATTATACTTAAGAAAGTTAAACTCATTTGAGCTAACACCAATGAAGAAGTTGTAACTCCCTCTATTAGGACGCCAAGAGAAATTCATGTACCAGCAGTGCAGTTTGCGTGAAAATGTAAAGGCCGGATAGCCTAAACCGTTCTGGACAAAATTATAGGAAATATTGTCAATACTAATATCCCAATTTTCTGTCAACGGAAAAGATCCTCTAACACCTACTGAGTGAATATTAGTAAATGCTGTATCTATCCCCCCTACTTCTGAGAACGTATATTGCCAATCATGGGTAAAACTAAGTTTGTCAAATAGAGCAAAAAATGAGGCTTGCTCTTTTTTCTTTTCCAATTTCTTATTTCTAGGTGCGTCCAAGTCTTGGATGCCAGATAAGTTAAGATCTTCTGGCACTAGATTATCTGTCCCGCGTTGAATAGGTGTTTCCTCGTTTTCTTGATTGGATTTCTTTTTATCTCTAGCAAATAGTTTCTTGAGTCTGGCAATATTAAAATTATTCCTTACGCCTATCAGGCCTCTTTCTAGTCGTAATAATTTGCCTCTAGATTTCCATACAGATTCATTATAACTTCTGTTTGCACTATTTTCCTCGTATGGGTCAAATGTAAATCTGTATGTAATGTTAGTAATCCCCTGAAAGAGATTTGTAGAAGAGCTTAAACTGACAGTACTCCAATGTAGAGAGTCTGCCTGAAAATTGTACCTACCACGAACATCTATTGTTTCAAGGGGTTTAAATTTCTTATCTATTGAATCTTTACTTGAAAAATATTTGACATCAATATTGGTCTTGAAGCCATAATTAAAATTCAAAGTAGGACCATTCAAATTTGCACTAAAAGGTTGTCTTGGAAAAGGACTATATTCATCAAACTCTGATCCATCTGGAGAATAAGCAATCCGTTCATACCGTTCTCTCGTGTTTGGGGCAAAGGCAAAGCCTAAACTTGGTTTTATGGTAGTCCTGATTCCCTTAATTTTCCCTTTAGGAATAAGCAACGTTCCAAAGAGCTGGGTAGATACGTCCGCATTAAAATTATAAGTAAAATATCTTTGAAAGCCTCTATTTATACTTTCTACAAAGTCCTCTTCTCCAAGATCATATTCCCTCGTTATATCCTGTAAGAACCAGGTCTCACTATAGGTTGCGGATGGGTTTATATTAAAATATTTGAATGCTTTAAAACTTACATTTGCATTCATATCTGTATCCATACCTGTGATCA
>CALCMJ010000130.1 GCA_937967615.1 uncultured Saprospiraceae bacterium | reverse complement strand
TTTAGAGACCATGTTTTGATATCAGCTACATTCCCACCTGTTTCAAATCCTATTAAAACTTCATCAGGGTCTATTAATGTACCATCCGCCTTAAACTCTACGTCACCAGTTGATAATGACCATTTGCCTGGAACGACATCCGCTAATACAAGGCATTCATCTTTTCCACATGAACTTGCGGCTAAACAGACAATTAAAAGGAATAAACTTAAATTTTTCATTTTGTTTGATTTTTGCTTGGTATAATTTGTTTGCAATAGTAACGTTCTAAGGTCTTATATTGTAGACTATTCAGAAATTATTATATGTTTAAAATTGTTTTTGTTTTTGCTTCAGCCATATTATTGAGTTGTTTTCACAAGCCTGAGAAAAAGTCAATTATTGAATCTGATAGCTCTTTACGTGTTCAAAGAGATACTCTTCAAGATTCAATACCTAAATATGCATTTCCTTATCAGTTTGACTCTTATATTTCCGAATGCATATTACCTCGTGTGCTTTCAGAAATTTCTGGTCTAAGTTATTTTGAAAATGATCAGCTCGTAGCAGTCAATGATGAGCAAGGAAAGTTCTTTTACTATAATATAAAAACATGTCAGATTGAAGCAGAAAATGATTTTGGGTTCTTAGGAGATTATGAAGGCGTAGAGCTGGTAAATGGCGAAGAATTATTTGCTCTAAAATCGAATGGGGATATTTATCACAGAAAACATATAAATTCTGATTTCAGAGAAATATATAAGACCCCACTCTCTGTAACAAACGATGTAGAAGGTTTGGGGTATAATTCAGACAGTAATATTTTGGTTCTTGCATGTAAAGCCTCACCAAATATAGCTAGGCATTCAAAGCTCAAGGATGTAAAAAATATATTTGCCTTTAATCTTGATGAAAAAGAATTAAATGTTCAAGCGATTTTACAAATCCATGATGAAGATCTTTTAGCATGGCATAAAAGCCATGTAACATTGAAGGATTATTCTAAAAAGAAAATCAAGCAAATGGAGAACCGCATTAAGGATTTCAGTCCTTCTGGAATTGCTATACATCCCCTTGATAATAATTATTATATTCTCTCTTCTGTTGGAAAGCTTCTTGTAGTCGTGCATCCACAAGGTAAAATACAGCATATCCAGTTTCTTGAAAAACAGAACTTTGCACAACCCGAAGGAATATGTTTTAGTCCTGAAGGCACAATGTATATTGCTAACGAAGCAAAAGGCGGTAGAGCTAAAATAGTAACATTAGAGCCAAGGACTAAAAAGTAATACTGTTACTTAAGGAACACTGTTTTCCCGCGGATTACTGAGAATAATCGTAATTAGATAGTTGCGTTAGAAATTTCTATCATACTATAGGTCTCGGTTTCTTTGATTCCTATTTCTGTAAAACCTAGCGTCCTTATACTTTTTGATCTGAGCCTGCATCTTTTTCAATGCGGAGTTCAGTGCTTGATTTTCATCATAACTCGTATCCTTGGCAAATAGGGGAGACCCGTTTTTAGGAATAAGTTGAAGACTGATAACCTTCATGCCATTATCCTCAGTGACGCGAGTAGTAACAGAATTTATGAATTTGTATTTTGAAAATGTAGCTTGTAGTTTGTTTTGAAGGAAGTTTCTAAGTTTGTTTTGATTCTTGTGTCCAGGAGCATCTATTTTAATTTGCATCTAAAATATTTAGTCGATTAGGAAATAGGCATAGTTCTATATATACCTCGAAACAAAAAGAGAGTAGATAGCAGTAATAAGTTAGCTGATTCTAGTTTAATAGTCAAGTGTATCCCATTCTATTATATTAATATCTTACTTAAGAAACACTTTTTGTGTTTCTATTCCTTGTTCTGTATGGATTTCTAGAATATACATCCCCTTGTATTCTTGCCCCAGAAGTAAAGAATTATCATTAATCTTTCGCTTCATGAGTTGCTTACCAGAAAAATCTCTGAGGATAATAGAGTTTACATCTTTATTGAAATAAATTAAACCATATGAAGGATTAGGATATACATGAGTAGTAACTTGTCTAGAATCTAGATTGACATGCACAACCTCACTCAAAATATAGTTGCCATTGTGATCTTCTTTTGATAATCTATAATAGTTGTTTTTAGTTGCTGGTTTAAGATGTATATAACTGTATTCATTAATATTAGTTGAATTCGTATTGTCATGAATCACAGCTATGTCTTTCCAATTTTCACTTTCTGTGGAATGCTGGATTGTCCAAGCCGTAGCGTTCAACTCCGAACTTGCCGTCCAATTTAAATGCACATTTTCTCCGCTCTGCTTCCCTTCAAAATTGAGCAAGGCTAGAGGGAGTGTGGTGTCCACGATTTCAAGAATTATAGAATTTGCAGTTATGTCTACTAACCAGTTGTAGCCACTTGGTAAGTCTAGAGTGGAAAAAGCACCAGATGTAGTTCCAGTAGCAATGATCCACTGATCTCCAACGACAGGAATAAAACCATTAGCAAGGATTACGGATAATGTACCATTAATTACTAGGCCACTGCCATTTGTAACCTGTATCTGGTCATGTCCTCCAGTAAGTCCTGCACCTGCGTATCCTTCAATTTCTATTTCTAATGTTCCTGCAAGACCTAGATTGAGCCCAGAACTAAATGAAATTATGCCAGGAGAAAAACCAGGAGAGATAACTCCTTCGTTTGGGTAGTCTGTTGAAACCACATCGCCAATTCCTCTGAGAAGCCCATCAAATTCTAATATTCCAAATGCAATCATAGTTGTATTAATCGTTATCGTACCGGCTGTAGCATTTATAAATGTTCCATTTCCTTGTGAAGAAAAATTGTCGTTTGAGATGATTTCTCCGTTGTTTGTTATGTTGCCTAGATTATCAACAATTGCATTACTTATTATAAGGCCATTATTGATTAACGTACCATCGCCAAAAGCACCCCAGCTATTATTAATTGTCATCTCTGCATTATTTGTTAGCGTGCCTGAGATAAAAAGGAGTGTACCAGTTGGAACAGTGCAGTCAGATCCTGCCATAATTGTTACTGAATTACCAACAGAAATATTCCCACCAGGGTAATGTGGCGTCCATAAACTTGCATCCGTATACATTCCAATTCCATCGAAAATGAAATCAATACTCTTTAATTGTGTAAATGCGATGAATTGAAATGCGATGAGTAAAAAAAGAGCTTTCTTCAAAATTTTAAAGTTTTGCATAGTCTTTCTCTTTGGTTTACTTTAAATTACGAATGTTTTAAAATAAAAGAGATTAATATCACGTATGAAAAAATTAATTCAGTTAATGATTTTACTGTTTGGCGTATGTTTCTCTGCGCAAGCACAATCTGACACCTTGCAAATGGAAGAAAAATTAGCTTTTTATCAAATCCCAGAGGCACCAGAGAATTATAATGGAACAAACGTGGCAGCTCGTATGATTGATGGATTGGGCTTCAGATATTATTGGGCCACTGAAGATTTACGAAAGGAGGACCTGGAATTTACCCCTGGGAACAATGGTAGAAAAGCATCTGATGTATTAGATCATTTATATGGTTTGTCTAGAACTATTGTAAATGCAACTTTGAATAAACCTAATATTAGGCCTGCGGAAGAACCAGAAAGATCATGGGAGGAATTACGAAAAGCTACCTTGGAAAATTTGAGTATAGCAAGTGAAAATTTAAAAAATGCAGATGGTGAAGATTTACAACACCTAAATATAATCTTCCAAAGAGGAGAGAGGACATCAGAATTTCCATTTTGGAATGTAATCAATGGACCCCTTGCTGACGCAATTTATCATGTTGGGCAAATTGTCTCTTTTAGAAGATCAGCAGGAAATCCTATGAACCCAAATGTCAATGTGTTTATGGGTGTCACAAAAGAATAAGAGGCTCTTTTATTGGCGCACTCCAGTAATGGTGCAGGACTCAGAACCTAACAATCCTCCTGATGCTGCTTCAGTTATTACCAGAGTCATATCACCTGATAGATTGTCTCCGCTTATTGTTCCTTCTCCACTTACGTTGATATCTGTAAGTAAGCCTCCGAATTGAGGAATTGGAATATCTTCTTTAGTATCTGCGAATGTGATTGTGTTTCCAGAAACAGTAGCAGTTATTGAAAGAGGAGCAGGTTGGCCTTCTATTGGTAAGAAGACGATAACGGATTCTGTTGCATTTGGATCTACTCCTACATCAATGCTGAATGAAACACTATCTGATGAGATAATTGCAAGTAATCCAGGGCAATTAAAATCACCTAAATATTCTCCAATAAATTTATCCCGGTCCAAAACTGTAGGCTCCTCGTCTCCACATGCATTAAAACTGAATACTGCGAGAAGGATAAATAGTCCAAAACCCCAACCTAATTTTGCTTTTTTCATTTTATGTATTTACTATGGCGAAGATAAATAAAATTGTTCTATAAAGTTTTAATCTTTTGTACTCCGGAGCGTAATCTTTTTATACTTTCTTCTTGTCCAATAAGACTCATCATTCCGAATATATCAGGTCCCTTCATAGTCCCTGAAATAGCTATTCTTAAAATGGGCAAAATTGCACCAAAACTCAGTGCGTTTTCTGCTATGTAAGTTTTAATAATATTTTGAACTGTATCAGGATCAAATTCTTCACTAGTTCTTAACTGTTCTTCTAGAGCTTTAAAATGTACCTCGTTTTCATCTTTCCACTTTTTTCTCGCAATTTTTTCATCCTCTATTATGGGTTGCTCAAAAAAGTAGTACCCTTTTTTTGCAAAATCATTATAGGATTCCACCCTTTCCTTCATAAGTTCTATGAAGCCGTGAAGAAATGCTTCATTTGGATATGTAAAGTTTGCATTCTTGAGAAGAGGAGAAACTATTTCTCCAATTTCAGAATTGTCTTTGGCAATTATATATTGTTGGTTATACCATCGTGCCTTGTCAATATCAAAACGAGCTCCTGCTTTTACTATCTTCTCTAAACTAAAAGACTCTATCAATTCGGAGCTGCTAAAAATTTCTTGCTCTGTGCCTGGATTCCAACCAAGAAATGCCAAGAAATTTTTTACTGCGTCAGAATCAAAACCATCTTCCCTAAAGCCTGAAAATGTTTCTTCGCCTTCCCACTCCAGTGGAAAAACGGGAAAACCAAATTTGGCACCGTCTCTTTTAGATAGTTTTCCCTGACCCACCGGTTTCAGGATAAGAGGTAAATGAACAAATTTTGGTGGTACCCATCCCATGAATTCATACATCAAAATATGGTGAGCCGTACTTGACAACCACTCTTCTCCTCGGATGACATGGGTGATTTCCATGAGATGATCATCCACTATGTTTGCAAGATGGTATGTTGGCATGCCATCCCCTTTGAGAATGACTTTATCATCTAGTTCTTTTGAGTCAAAACTTACATCATTGCGCACAACATCTTCAAAGCCAATCCTTCTGTCTGCAGGAATTTTTAAACGCATAACAATGTTTTCTCCCTTCGTTAAAAGAGATTCTGTTTCTTCAACACTTAGGCTAAGCGAATTTTTCATCTGCATACGTACACTAGCATCGTATTTTGCAACATGCTTACCATTTTCTTTTGCCTCCTCACGCATGCGCTCTAAATCTTCCGCTGAATCAAATGCGTAATATGCATTTCCGTCTTCCAACATTTTTAAGGCATACTGCTTATAAAGTTCCTTGCGCTCTGATTGGCGATATGGTCCAAATGGGCCTCCTTTTACGGGATCTTCATCTGTTTCTAAGCCAAACCAATTCAAGGCCTCAATGATATATTCTTCAGCTCCAGGGACAAAGCGATTTCTGTCTGTATCTTCAATCCTTAGAATGAATTTCCCTCCCATCTTTTTTGCAAAAAGATAATTATATAGTGCAGTCCTAACGCCGCCAATATGTAAGGGGCCTGTAGGACTAGGTGCAAATCGTACTCTTACCATAGAATTAATTCTATTTTTGTCTTTTAAATTCTTCGCAAAGAAACATATTCTGCGACTGATGAAAGAAGATAGTGCATGTATTTAGTAAAAACGCCTGCTTTTATAAAGAAAATCTATTCTGACTTGATCTGGGACTTTGGAACAGAATCAAATGATGTATATCTAAGTTTTGATGATGGACCCGTGCCGGAATCCACTCCATGGGTACTAGATATTCTAAAAAAGTATGATGCGAAAGCGACTTTCTTTTGTATAGGAGAGAATGTTGTGAAGAACCCTGAAATATACTCAAGAATTCAGCAAGAGGGACATAGAATTGCAAATCATACGCACACACATATTTCTGGTTGGAAAACAAAAAATGATGTCTATTTGGATGATATTGAACTTGCTGCTAATCATATAGATTCAAAACTTTTCAGACCTCCCTATGGACGTATAAAGCCTTCGCAGATAAAGTCTTTATTAAAAAGATATACAATAGTTATGTGGGATGTCGTCTCAGGAGATTTTGATGAAAGACTTTCAGCAAATGATTGTTATGAAAATGTGACTAAAAACACACAAGCTGGTTCTGTTGTTGTTTTCCATGATAGTATTAAAGCAAAGCCCCGTCTGCATGCTTGTTTAGAAAAAATTATTGTGCACCTAAAAGAACAGGGATATACGTTTAAAACTATTCCTTAATTCGTACTTATTTTTAAATTAAAATTCGCGACGGTAACTTATGACTGGAATAAGTCCAAGTTGTTTTTCTAAAACTACTTGTTGGCGATTTTGGTCAAAAGAGTAATACCCATCATTCAATTTATTTGTTAAGTTTTGGATGTCAAGTATAATTTGATTCTTCTTTTTAAATGTATAATTCACTCTAGTGTCTAATCTGAAGTAATCAGATAGCTGTGTGAAATTTGATGTGTAAACTGTTCGTCTGCTTATCATTGATTTTTCACTATCCACATTAGGGACATAGGCACCCCCTCTGAAATGTGTAGCAAACGAAATAAATAGACTGCCCGTTCCTATCCAGAATTTTTTAGTAGCTAACAAATTTGATGTATAGCCAAAATCATGAGGCGCAGATGTATAGGTATTATTTGATTTGTCAATCAAATGTTCACTATTAAATACACTGCCATTTAATACAAGATGAAATGTGTTTGATAAGGCATGTGTATACATCATCTCTATGCCAGTAGATCGAGCACTACCCTCATTTCTAAGTTTGTCCGGTCTTAAGTAGTCAATCCCTGTATATGGGAAATACTTACGTGGTTCATCTGGAATAGCAAGGTTGAATATATTGTGGTGGAAAAGACGGGATGTAAATTCTTGCTGTTTTTCTTCATTGAACGTAAAGGTAATTGCGGCAAACGTGTTTAAAGAACGGGTATTTTTTAAATCAGCTTGTCCTCCTCCTGAAGGGTTGAAACTATTGCTTAGTCTAGGTTCTTCGTTGAGGCTGTAAATAGCAGCATTTTGATTTTGATTGGCAAAGTTTATACCTGCTAATATTTTAAATTTTTCAGAATTTTTTCCAATTACAAATCCTGGTTCAAGAAGTAAATTACGCTGAGGAGTTACAGCTAAGGCAAACTCAGGTTTTACAAACCAATTCTTTGTTTCAATTTCTAATCCATAGGTAATACTACCATATTGAAATGCAAGGTTTGATGAGGCCAGGGTATTTGTTCTTTCTTCATTTTCATCTTCTATATAAAAATAGTCATAATCCCAATGCGTTGCATTGACAGCAAGAATTTGAGTCCTTCCAGGTTTTGGACTATATCTATACTCAGTAAACATGGAAATCTTATACTGTTTGTCAGCAAGTAAGCTGCTGAAAGGATTTCCAAAACCTGTAGGCGAACTAATTGAAGAGAAACCCTCATCTTTTTTACCTGACAACATTGCAGAGATTCTGATTTTTGATTTTTCTGAAAAGTTTTCAAAATAATTTATACCCATATTCCCTAGGTAAGCCTCAGTGCGTTGATTTAACTCTGGAACACGTTTATCGTTTTTATTATGGCCGAGTATAGTAGTAAAATAAATTCCTTTATTAGGAGTATCATGAAAATGCAAGCGCAAGAATAAATCTTGGTACCGTATAGTTTCACCATCAAATTTTACACCTAAATCTCCTAATAAGGATGTAAAGGAATATCTATATTGGGCTTGAATACCAGTAATCTCAGTAAACTTTTTACTCACTCCAGCTTCCAAACCTAACAAACCTATTTTTGCAAAACCCGAACGACGTGGGATATGCTTTTTAGGAATTAAATCAGATATGCCCGCAATGGCGTTCCCATGTATTTTTGAAAAAGGGGAGGGATAAAATTTATATTCTTCTAAAACTTCAAAAGGTACTGCTAAAACACCACCAGAGTTTGAAGCAGGTCTATTACTCGTAGTGCCTGCACTGCTTAAGTGATTTGGATTTATTATCTCTGCACCATCTAATTTCCAATTAACCATTTCGTTTGGTAAGCCATGATAGCTGATTGTATTTGCTTGATCATTTGTTGTTCCAACTCCAGGTATACGCAGTACGCTCCTTGAGGGGTCGTCAAAACTTGCAGCCATTCCTGGATGATCCTTGTTTATGGAAATTTCTCCAAGCTCGTCCAAGTTAAAATAGTGGTAAGGACTAGAAACAATTTCTAATTCGGATATGAGTTGTGCGTTGCTCTTTAGTCTAATATCATAAAAAGGAGCTACTGTTTCTTTATTGAGTTCTAAAGCCTTGCTAACAAATCCCACATGACTTATTTCTAAGGTGAATACGTCCAACTTTGGGTAAAGAATTTCAAACTTACCAGATTTATCGCCGGTAGTTCCTGAATTAAAATTGCCTTTGTCATCTCTTATTACCACGCTATAACCTATCAAAGATTCTGAGCTTATAGAATCTTGCACCTGTCCTTTGATTAAGGTTTGTCCATTAACTAAATAGCTGAATAGACAAAAATGTACTAAAAGAAATATTTGCCTACTTAACTTCATGAATCGTTGATCCATACACTTTGTAAGTGTATTTGAGTTTTCAATCGCACTTTCAATCTTCATAAATATCTAATCTATACCTAAAATACCCTTGAGATAATTTTCATCTGTATCTCCTCCTGCAAAATCATCAAACGCTTTTTCAGTGACATTGATTATATGCTTCGCAATAAATGGAGCACCTTCTGTAGCGCCTTGTTCAGGAGACTTGATACAGCATTCCCATTCCATAACGGCCCAACCTTCAAATCCGTATTGTGAAAGCTTAGAAAAAATTGAAGCAAAGTCAATCTGACCATCTCCTAATGAACGGAATCGCCCAGCTCTATTTATCCAGGATTGGTAACCACCATATACGCCTGATCTTCCAGTAGGATTAAATTCTGCATCCTTTACATGAAACATTTTAATGCGTTCGTGGTAAATATCTATGAATTGTAAATAGTCTAATTGTTGAAGAATGAAGTGGCTGGGATCATAAAGTAAACATGCGCGCTTGTGTCCATTGACCTTATCTAAAAACATTTCATACGTTATGCCATCATGAAGATCTTCTCCAGGATGTATTTCATAACAAAGATCTATTCCACAATCTTCGTGGTGATCTAGTAGGGGTTTCCAGCGTTTCGCCAATTCCGTGAATGCCAAGTCTATCATGCCATCTGGTCGCTGTGGCCAAGGATACACATTCTGCCAAGCAAGTGCTCCAGAAAAAGTGACATGGGCGTTTAGTCCTAGATTTTTGCTTGCAGATCCAGCCCACTTTACTTGTTGTGTTGCCCATTCTGTACGTGCTTTTGAATTTCCATGGACTTCTTTAGGTGCAAAACCGTCAAACATTTTATCGTATGCTGGGTTCACAGCAACTAATTGGCCTTGTAGATGAGTAGATAGTTCTGTGATCTCAAGCCCATAGCTTTCTACCTTGCCTTTCAGCTCATCACAGTATGTTTTACTTTCAGCAGCTTTTTGTAAGTCAATGAGACGAGACTCCCATGTAGGTATCTGAATACCTTTATATCCTAATTTTGTCGCCCACTGGCATATTCCTTCCAAGCTGTTAAATGGTGCTTTATCCCCCATAAACTGGGCTAAAAAGATCGCTGGCCCCTTAATTGTCTTCATTGATACATATATTTTGTTTATAAATATACAAATCGATAGGGTTAGGAGTCAAAATCTGTGTCTTTAGGATAGGTAATCGTTTAAGAGAATGAATGATTACTAAAAGCATAAAAAGATGAGACCTGGAAAAAAATCTCGTTTTGGTGGTAACACTTTTGCTTTTTAGGAGATATACTAATATAGAAGCTACAAATGTTAACCAACAGAGAAATAGAATACAGAGACTTACTGAACTCAAAATTACTTGAGAACAGATACCGACTAGAGGAGATAATAGAGAATTATGCACCACTAAGCTATGCTTACATGTCTAGAATGGGAAAACTTGATGTGAAAATTGATGATTTTTGCAGAAACGTTCCAGCAATACGACCACAAATAGCAGCCCAGTTCTTAAAGTCCCTTTTGTACGATGATAATGTAACTATTTCTGTTTTAGCCCGATATGAACTTAGCCAACATGCAATCGAAGAAGGTAGAACTGTTTATGAAAGACTGACTTGGGTCTATGAACCAGAAAACCTGATAGAAGCATTACTTACAAAAACGCAACTCCCAGAAAAAGGAACAGAACCTATAACAATGGTAATATCATCTGTTTCACAAGTTGCCTAATTATTTTTCTTTAAAAATTGTGTTCTGTTGATTTATGCTCTCGTCATGAATCGCCGCAAATAGTTTAGCTATAAACTCTTCACTGAGTCCATTTCTTTTCCCAATTTTCAAATACCTTTTTATTTTTTTCACCCATGTTTTGTTTTGGTAAATCGTCATGTTATTCTCTTTTTTGTATTTACCAATGTCATTCACAATTTTCATTCTGTTTGACAAGAGATGAACGATATCATCATCAATGTTTTTAATTTCTTCTCTGAAATTATCCAATGGAGATTGAATAGGCAGTTCTCCTTCAAAATCCTCACGTAAAACCATCTCCGTTATCATGGTTCCAAAAACTTCTGGCGTAATTTGCTGGCTCGCATCACTCCAAGCATTATCAGGATCGATATGACTTTCTATCATAAGCCCATCAAAATCTAAATCCATAGCTTTTTGCCCCACAGCTTGAAGAATATCTCTTCTACCACATATATGACTAGGATCTGCAATCATTGGAATGTTTGGAAACTCTTGCATGAACTTAATGGGGATTTGCCATTGTGGTCTGTTTCTATAATACTTTTCTCCAGAGTAAGAAAACCCACGATGGATTGCACCTAATTCTTTAATGCCCACAGCATCTAATCTCTCAAATGCACCTTTCCACAATGCAAGGTCTGGGTTAATAGGATTTTTTATAAGAACAGGAATGTCTACTCCTCGCAAAGCATCAGCAATTTCTTGTACAGCAAACGGATTTACAGTCGTCCTTGCACCTATCCATAAAATATCTACTCCAAACTCTAAGCAGAGTTCCACGTGCCTAGACTTGGCAACTTCTACCGTAACAGGAAAGCCAGTCTCTTCTTTAGCGCGTAACATCCAAGGTAGACCCTTTGCGCCCACTCCTTCAAAAGATCCTGGACGTGTCCTAGGTTTCCAAATACCTCCACGTAAAATATCAGATTTCCCCGTAGCCTTTAGTCGTTTTGCAGTTTCTACAACTTGCTCTTCCGTTTCTACACTGCAAGGCCCTGCAATTACAATAGGTCGTTTTTCCTTTGTCAACCAGGTTGCTTGTCTTGATTTTTTTTCAGTCATTTAGCTTTATTATTTTTTATTCCGTCTAAGACGGGTTTAATTTCATTTGCTTTTTGCATAAGAGCATATGTAGCTTCAGTATCATTTGAACGCAATTTTTGCGCAAAATTTTCGAGATGTTTTATATAACTCTCCAAGGCTTCCAGCACATAAGTTTTATTTCCATTAAAGATGGGATTCCATGTTTTAGGCGAACTTTTAGCTAGACGAACAGTAGATGCAAAACCCGTGCTTGCGAGGTTGAAAATCTGTTTCTCATCTTTTTCCAAATCAAGAACTGTGTGCCCTAGCATAAATGAACTGATATGAGACAGGTGAGAAACATACGCTAGATGTTTGTCATGTTCTTCAGAATTAAGGAATATGGTTTGCATACCTATACTTTTAAAGATGCGTAGGGTAGTTTCTACAAATTCTGGCTTAGATAAGTCCTTATCGCAGATGATATTTTTCTTGGAAGAAAATAATCCTCTGTGAGCAGCCTTAGGCCCTGAAAATTCAGTACCTGCTAAAGGATGTGCAGCTACATAATTTTTACGCATGGGATGATCAATAACAGCAGAGCAAATGTCTTTTTTTGTTGAACCTACATCTATTACAAATTGATTTTCTTTAATATTATCTAATATGAAAGGTAGTTTTTCTTCAATTAGATTGACAGGTATTGCAAGAATGATCAGATCAGAACTTTTAATCAATTCTTCCTCAATACATATTTCTTCCACTAGCTCTAAGTCCAAGGCAAGATTTCTGTGTTCTTCCTTATGGTCCCACCCAATCACTCGCGTTGCGATTTGTGCATTAAGTTCCATGCTAATTGAGCCACCTATTAATCCTAAACCTATTACCCCTATCTGCATCTTTCTATTGCTTTTTCAATTAGTGAAACATTTTGACAAAGAGAACTTCTTAGGTATTTGATTCCATTGCTACCAAATATTTTCCCTGGAGTTAAGAACACGTTTTTTTCATGCAAGATTTTTTCGCTATACGCTTCAGCATCTACAAAGTTCTCTGGGACTCTTGCCCAAACAAATAGGCCTGCTGTGTTTTTATTATAGCTGCAATTCAAGATATCCATCAATTCCCATATTTTTTCTCTACGCGTTTTATATATCTCCGTTTGTTTATCAAACCATTCATTGGATAGATTGAGAGCTGCCACGGCAGCAATTTGCATTGGCTTAAACATCCCAGAATCCATATTGCTCTTAAATTTTAATACCGTCTCTAAGATTTCTTTATTAGAAGCAAGACATCCAATTCGCCAACCTGCCATATTATAATTTTTACTAAGCGAACTCAGCTCTAGGCATACCTCTTTTGCTCCTTCAATTTGTAAAATGCTAAATGGCTTTTCATTAAGCACAAAACTATATGGATTGTCATGACATAAGAGGAACTTATTCTCTCTTGCTAATTTTATTAAAGGACGTAATGCGTTTAAATTTCCAGGGGCACCCGTAGGCATATGGGGATAATTAATCCACATAATTTTGACTTTGGACAGATCCATCTTTTTTAGACTTTCCATGTCAGGGAGATAATCGTTTTCAGCCACTAAAGAATAGGAAATTGGTATCGCACCTGCTATGCGTGCTGCAGAATCATATGCTGGGTAGCCAGGATTTGGAACAAGGACAGAATCGCCTGGATTTAAAAAAGACATACTTACATGCATAACGCCTTCTTTGGATCCTAGTACGGGTAAAATCTCTGATTCTGCATCCAAGCCGACAGAAAAATTATTATGGTACCATTTAGAAAATGCAAGTCTTAATTCTGATATACCTCTATATGGCTGATAGGAATGCATCGCAGCTTGGCCAGCTGCATTTTGTAATGCAGAAATGACATCTGTTGAAGGCTTAAGGTCAGGACTCCCAACTCCTAGGTTTATAATAGACTTACCCTCTGCTTCCATTTGTCTGATTTCTTTCAGTTTCTTGGCAAAGTAGTAGGTCTCAACCTGTGTAATTCTATGTGCTTCTTCTATATGCATAATAAAAAAAAGGAGCCCAAAATTGGAACTCCTTGTATTATATATTTCAATTAAACTATAGCATACAACTAGCTCCTACTGCGAACAATAGTAAAAGCTAAAATAATATGCGTCGAAAAACTGTCTCATTGAGCTGTAAACATAAGATTATTCTATAAATATATCAACTAGCGGATTAATATAGATAAGATATAATTATTAGTAATGTGAAGTGTTAATGTCAGTTCTTGTCATTAAGCAACCAAAAATCGGGTCAAGTACTCCTAAAAACGAATATATCTTATAAGCTCAGCAGATCTCATGAAATTCGTTGAAAATTAACAATAAATGAGAAAGCCTTACATTAATCAAATCTTAAGAGTAGCATGCATGCTTTGCGTTATGCTTAGCCAAATTAACTTGTTTGGGAATACTTCAAATACACCAGAAATCTGTGATAATCGAATTGATGATGATGGAGATGGTCTCATAGACTGTTTTGACCCTGATTGTGGGAGCAGTGTCGCTTGTTGGCAATGTGAGACAGAGTTTTATCAAGTGCACAGTAACTCTACTCTAGTATCATTAGATCCTGTATTTGGAACATATAACTTTGTTGCAAATATTTCAGGTGCACAGCAGATAAATGGAGCACAATTTAATCATATTGACGGCCACGTCTATGCACCCTGTGTAATTGATGGGACCCAAGTTTTAGGTATACTTAGTCAGGATGGGTTTGTGACAAGTACTGGATTGGAATTGCCTGGTTCGGGTATCTTCTATGCTGGAGGAGTTTCACCTGATGGAGTGATGTATATAAGTAATGGAACAGGGATACATTCTATTGATCTAAATCAAGAAATATTATCTGTTGTAAATACAGGTGTGCCGCATGCAGGTGTTGCAGATTTTTCTGTAGATAATACAAATGGGTTATTCTATGGAATAACAGGTTCAAGTCAGTTAAAAGTTTTTGATCCTTATAGTTTGGAACTGAGTGCATATAGTTTATCTGGAAGCATAAATAGTGAGTCAGGAGGTTTTGGTGCTGCATGGTCATGTATAGATGGATCTTTTTATGCGTATAATAATAACTCTGGGAAAATATATACAATAGATGTAACAAATTTAACGGCTACTGAGGTCTTGAACGCTACGGGCAATTTATCTATAAATGATGGATTTAATTGTTTGCTAGCCCCACCGCCATTTGAATCAAATTGTTCTGATGGTCTTGATGGGGATAATGATGGTTTAGCGGATTGTGATGATCCAGACTGTTTTAGTTCGAATGTCTGTACAATAGAAATTTGTGATAATGGGATTGATGATGATGGAGATGGATGGATAGATTGTAGTGATTCAGAATGCTTTTATTTAGAATTATGTTTTGAAGATTGTACAAATGGAATTGATGATAATGGCAATGGACTGATAGATGGAGATGACCCGCAATGTGGAACATCTGGAGGAGTAACAGGAGGATTAGAGTCAAATAGAAGTTTGTCAGAAAAAATTGCACTAAGAAATTTTTATACTAGGGTAAAGTCATCCAAGGAATTTCAAGAAAAATTAGAAGGATTGCTTCCTTTTGAAAATAATGAGCAACGAACCATCTTTACTGTCAAAGACTTTATTCCAACAGAAGTTTTAGATGCTTATGTTGCAGAGAGCGCACCATTGGATCTGATAGATATTACAAATGCAGTAGATGTAGCTGCAGCAGATTATTATGTAGATAACAATAGGGTGGCTACCATCCTGGGGATCAAAACAGAAGAAGGTGTGTATGAACACACTAAATATATTTGTGATCGATTGGATGGTTCACGATTGCTTGATATATCTTATTTGTATGCTAAGGGTGGAAATTTCATTAGCTATGAGCTGATAAATAAAAGTGGTCAAAAAGAGTTTGCTGTGAGTTTTTCTGCTCATCATGACGAGCAGAATGGTTTCACAATTGAGAATCATTGGAATCTTCATTTGTATCCCAATGATAAAGCCTATTTCAATTATCAAATTTGGGCGAATTCGTTTTCAGAACTAATTATCTTACTTGAATCCTTGATCGAAAAAATGAGTGCAGCGGATAAAATTTCTGCAATAAACCATTCTGCGATTCCAAGGATATTTGTAATGCAAGGAAATTATGAAAATGGTGCTCTGCGACTGCATTTGAAAAATAAGAATAACACAAAAGAAATTGATTTTAACGGATCAATTGCAAGAAGCGAAGGTGGAGACTTGGAAATGTTTAATCAATCAGTAAGCCTTTCTGGATCGCAGCAAGAAATTATTACGATAGAAACAGGTCATCTCTATGACTTGGGCGCATCCCTTAGTAGTTCTGAGAGCCCTGATGATGAAATATTTCTTGCAGACGGTGCCTGGGGAATAGACGACCAGAACCCAAATGCAATAGTAAATGAATTTATTGTCTCACCTGAAGAGCATTTCTATGAGGAAGAAGTTTTTCAAGTAGAGAGATCAGTATCAGCCAAAGGAAATGTAAGAGACTATCTAAATATTTTTAGATCACTGGATGCAAAATTGAATCCAATGAATTTAAATAATTACAATGGTGTGGCATTCACTGCAAGTGGTGTTGGAAATTTAGAGATAAGCATTGTTAAATCGTCAATAGATGAATGGGAAGATCAATTTAGAACTGTAGTATCATTAAATCTTGAACCTACAGACTATGTATTGTCCTTGGATGATTTTGTGTCTAAAAACTTCAGTGGTTTAGAGATTAGCGACGTAACAAGTATCGTCTTTACTTTACTAGGAGACAAAGTTAATTTTGTGAATAAAGAATTGAAACTATCAAAGCTAAGATTTCAGAATTTCATTACTTCTTCCGTTGCAGAACAAGATGATGAAGCGTTTTCTATTTATCCAAACCCAGTATCTAAAGTTCTCAATTTTAAATTGGATAATAAAAGTGAAACCATCCTATGTATTTACAATGATATTGGAAAATTGATTTTTGATAAAACTGTCCAAGCAGGAACAAAGGAAATCAGTGTTGACGTTAGTAGTTTTCCTGAAGGAATTTACATGTATAAATTTGCTGGGCATAAGAGCGCTGGGAAAGGGAAGAAATTTATAAAACTTAGCAATTAATTCAACTTACAACAGCAAATAATAGTATTGTGAAGGGCATTGATAGAAGCTTATCTGATTATGGTCATTCTTCTTCATCAGATGCTTCTAGCTTATCAACAATATCCAATACCCAAACAATCACCTTAGGACTGAGGTATTTTGAAATTCCCGCTTTTCTGCTCGCAGACTTTAGAATATTGATGTTTTTATATCCTATGCTTTGCTCTTCAGCCATAAGGATGTAGTTGTCCCACTCTTTGCCACTTATAATGTCAAAATTGGACCGCATTATGTCTAGATCAGTAGGATCATTGATATCGTATGCCATTGTATTATTTTGAATGCAAACTTATTCAATTCTATGATTAGATGCTCAAGTCTTTTGGTAGACATAAATTATGAGCAAAAAGGCCTTTTTTTGTAATTATTCAAGATTTGAGGCAACCTTATGGAAATTTGAACATAATTAAGTGGTAAGGCATATATTGGTGAAAGATATTTTTATAATAAATCAAGCAAAATCAGGTGATAGATCAGCTCAAAGGGATCTTTATCATGCGTATTCCAAAGATTGGTTTAGCATTTGTCTGCGCTATCATAAAAATAGATCAGACGCTGAAGATGCCTTGCAGAATGCCTTAATTAAAATTTTTGGACAATTAAAGCAATTTAATCCTGAATTAGGAGAGTTTGGGGCCTGGTCTTCTAAGGTGGTAGTAAATGAAAATTTACTCTTAATCAAGAAGAGAACATTGAATTATGAACTCAAAGAGGTTGAAGAACAATCTGATGAAAAGGAAGAAGATTCAAATTATAATGGATTAAGTGCAGAAGTACTGACTCTCATGATCCAAGAGTTACCATTAGGGTATCGTACTGTTTTCAATTTATATGTTTTAGAAGGATATTCCCATAAAGAGATCTCAGATATATTAAATATAAGTCTTGGGACTTCAAAATCGCAATTGTCAAAAGCTAAGCTGATGCTTAGGAAGCAAATAGAGTCGATCATGTTAAATTCTAAAGTCTCATGAGTAAGATAACGAAAGATAAGCTAGAAGAGTTTTTTGACAAACGCATCAAAAAACAAACAGGAGCGGAAGGATGGAATCTTCCTTCGGATGATATTTTCGAAGCTGCCATGGTGAGCTTGGATGTAGAGAATAAAGATAGAAAGTTGAAATGGATCCTTTATTTCTTAACTGCAGTCTTTGTACTTACACTCAGTATTTTCTTATACCAATCAAATCTGAACAAGGAGACTGCAAATATTGCAATTTCAGAATCTCAAGAACTCGATGAAATCCCAGTAGAAGTCAATAATGAAAACCTAATTAAAGAAGACATACAAAAGGATGTGCAGATAATACAGACAAAGGAAGAAAAACAATCTACCAATTCAGTAAATATAGAATCAGAATCAAATTTACTTGAAACTGTAAGTCAGAATGCATTTACTGAAGGTTTGACGCAGGAAGGGAACAATAGCAAGCTTAATAGAGAAGTGATAGAAGAGGAAGGAAAGGAATTAGTTAAACTTGTCTATTTAGGGTCTGCTTTAGTCAATAAAAGTGTAGAACAAAAAATATTATTTGTTGATGAGTTTGTTTCTTTAGAAAATAAAGCAATTTCTTTTCTGCAAATAGAATCTAGAGGTCTACCTGAAACTAATTTTATTAACCCTGAAATGGAAATGAAAACTCATTCAGCACCTTATGCATTGTTTGTGCAAGGCTCGCTTTTTCAATCATCTATTTTTATGAAGGATATTGGGGTGAATAACTTTACTTTAGAAGGCTACGAAAAATATAACTCGGGTTTTTCAGCTGGTCTAGGTCTGCAAAAAGCATTCACTAATAAATTGAAATTAGAAGCTACATTCAATTGGATTCATTTCTCCAATTCCAGTATCTATACAAGTGAATTTGTATATGATGAGTCCAATGAATTCTATTCATCCAATGGAGAATTAATGTATCATAATGAAATGGAGTTAAGCACACCAAGAGCTATTATTTCAATGAATGACGATATCAGCATGGATAATCATATGGTTTCTCAAGACCGTATAACGAACAAGACAGAAGTGATAGAATCATATGATGTTCTTCAATTGGGTATTGGCCTAAATTATGAACTGCTCAGAAAGGGTAAGCTTAGTATAGATTTAGGAGTATCACCAGGTCTTAATTACATCCTTAATGTGAACACGAATTTAAATACAATTTTGGCTTCGGACAAAGAGCAGATGGCAAGCTATCAAAGTACAGCAGAAAACACACAGGTTGGAAACTTCAATAAGATTTATTTTGATGCCAAAGCTTCCATCAATTTGCATTATCGCATCTCAGATAATTTGAAACTAAGAATATCTGGATTGTATGGCCAGTCTTTAAATTCTTTAAAAGAATATAATAGTACAGACTCTGCGAAAAGCTATTTTAAAACTAGGTCTTTATCCTTAGGCTTAGCTTACAGCTTGTAAGAACTTATATAGATTCATTATTCTAATTTACTTGAAGTAGATGCACGCATCTACTTTTTTTTTGTTCAAAAAACTTGAATCCATTGATTCTAAGTCTTTGGCTTTTTAATGTCCTAGCTAAGACACAATCATTTCAATCTGTGAAAATTTAAATTTTTCAAACAACCCTTGCGGAATCCATTTATAGTATGGGTGTTATTAATTTTTAAATGATAAAACAGAATTAAATGAAAAAGAATGTAATAGGTATAATGGTCTTAGGAATTTTATTTTTCTCTTTACAATCATGTGGAGATGATGAGCCTACCACCGGAAATTTTGATCTTCAAATTAGTGGTCTAGAGGACCTGGGGACTACACAGCAATATGAAGGTTGGTTTATTGTAGACGGAGCACCCGTTTCTACAGGAGTTTTTAGCGTAGATGGGAATGGTGCTTTGTCAAGGACTTCGTTTGAAGTAGATAAATTGGATCTTGATAATGCTGCAACGTTTGTTCTTACTATTGAACCAAATCCAGATCCGTCACCTGATCCATCAAGTGTGCATATTCTAGCGGGAGATATTTCTGGAAACACAGCAAACCTAAATGTAAGTCATGCTGCGGCTTTAGGAAATGATTTTCAAGATGTATCCGGTAAGTATATTTTGGCAACACCTACAAATGATCTTGATGCAGACGAAAATAGTGGAATCTGGTTCTTAGATCTATCTAGTGGTTCACCATCAACAGGATTAAACTTACCTACACTTCCTGAAGGATGGTTGTATGAAGGATGGGCAGTAATAAATGGTCAAGCAGTTTCTACAGGAACTTTTAAAACAGCGAATGAGGCAGATTCTCATGCGTCTTTTAGTGGTGTAAATTCTGGTCCTCCATTTCCAGGCGAAGATTTTCTGAATAATGCACCATCTGGATTAAATTTTCCAACTGATCTTTCTGGTGGAACTGCAGTAATCAGTATTGAGCCGTTTCCAGACAACAGCGCAAATCCATTTACACTTAAGCCATTAGTGGGAGGAATTCCACAGAATGCCCAAGATCATTTCGTTTATGGAATGGATCAAAACTTGAGTTTTCCTACAGGAAGTGTGACAATAAAGTAATTATTGTATTTGATTAATACTTAGAAATGACTTGTTTTATCATCATCAGCACTTAGTGCTGGTGGTGATTTTTTGTCTTGAAGACGTGCAAAAGGTCAAAATGTGACCAATTTATTAATCTTAAAGGAGTCAGATTGTTAATTATTAGTCCTAGGCTTTTGTACTTTTATACGACCCCAATAGTTTAATTTTGTTAAGTCGTAATAATGAGAATATGAAATTTATAAGCCTTTACATAGTTTTACTTTTTTGTGTTACTGCAACTGCGCAGATTACAGTGCCTAATTCTACATTGCCAGAAGTTGGGGATATACTAGAATTTACACGCTTTGATTACGATACAGAAACAACAAGTTTTAAAGAACAAGGAGAAAACTTGAATTGGTCCTATTCAGGATTTATGGTTACTGGACCAGCAACGGAAGATTATCTAGATATTGCAGGTACTGAATTAGGAGATTCTTTCCCTAGCGCAAACATGATTGTTGATATCGCAGGTTTTCAAGCTGCAGCAGTAAAATCCGATACAACTATTGATGTTATTGGATTGGGGAATTTAGATTTTATGGGTTTGGAGGTAAACGGCGGAGTGAATTTTGACGATCCGTATACTTACAAAAAAACACCTATAAATTATGGAGATTTTTACGAAGACAATTTTGATATTTCTTTAACGATAGATGCTGCTCTGATTCCATTTTTAGATTCTATTGAAATTCCGCTACCGGGGGCTACTCTTGATTCTATTCGGATAAATGTACTGACGTACAAATCAGAACAAGCTACAGCTTGGGGAACCTTAGATCTTTTAGGACAGTCTTATAATGTTTTAAAAGTAGAACAAGTAGATACCTCGGACTTTGTGATAGAAGCTGGGTTGAATGTTTTTGGCACTTTTGTTTGGATAAATGCAAGTGATTTCCTCGGAGATGTGATTCCTGTAATTCCAAATAGAGTTACCCATAAGTTTTTGGATGAGAGCTCAAAGACGGCACTAGTGCAATTTACAGATGCATCATTTATCGACCCACAAACAGGTGAGATGGTAGTTCAGGTTACTGGAAGATTAAGCGCTGATATCTTATCATCTGATGAAGATATAGAGGTAAATTCCAATTTGATTTCCTTGTTCCCAAACCCAACTCAAGATCTTTTAAAAATGAACTTAGATTTCCCAATAGGATCAGCAGGAAATGTGTACATCTATAATCTAAACGGTCAACTCGTCTATCAATCAAAAGACCTAGCTGCCAATATGGATATTTCAGTAAAGCATCTTATAGATGGACAATATTTTCTAAAAGTGCATACTGCAGATAAAATATATGTGGAACAATTTCACATCATTAGGTAGGCGAAAAGCCCTTGTATTATAATAGCCCTTGTTTTGATTATCGCAGCGAAAGTTAGGTGATACAAAGCTAAATAGGGTTGTGGAGAATCCTCAGATACTATGAAATCATACCCGAATACTCTTTTTGGCTATGAACATTTTATAAAGACATTCATATTTGCATTCATGATAATGCAAAGAATCCTATTTCTTGAGTAATTTTAAATCTGGATGTCATTAATTAAAAAACTTGCTGGCGAAACAGTGATTTATGGGGTCAGTTCAATACTGCCTCGCGTGCTGCATTATATTGTGTTTACAATATATCTGACACGTAAATTCCCGGAGCAGTCTGATTATGGAATTTATAAAGACCTCTATGCATATGCTACCATTATACTTGTCTTATTAGTGTATAGGATGGATACTGCTTTTTTCAGATTTGGGAGTAGAGAGGATGGCGTGGCAAAAACTTTCACGACTGCCATGATTCCTATTTTTTTTACAAGTATGGTGATTGTTGGGATAATGTGGCTCAATGCTGATAGCATTGCGGCGATGCTCAAATACCCAGGCCAAGCTTATTATGTAAAATGGTTTGCGCTCATCCTAGGATTTGATGCTTTGACTGCATTACCTTTTGCAAAGTTTCGAATGGAAAATAGGCCCATGCGATTTTTATTTGTGAAATTGTTAAATGTATTTCTAACAATACTCATAGTTCTTTTCTTTCTAGAACTCTGTCCAATTTTAAAAGATAGGGGAGTCAATTGGGTGAATGCAGTGTATGATCCAAATAGAAAACTCGATTACATTTTTATTGCCAACCTTATCGCCAGTTTTGTGGTTTTCTTAGTTGTGCTTCCTGAATTGTTCAAAGAGAAATTTCATTTTGATATAGCACTTTGGAAAAAGATGCTTAAATATTCTCTTCCATTAGTGGTTGTAGGGATTGCTGGAAATATTAATACTGCATTTGCAGCACCTTTGCAAAAATATTTCCTTGGAGGTAACTTGTCAGAGAATTTGACGAATGTAGGAATTTATGCTGCTCCTGCTTCCCTCGCAATTTTTCTGAATTTATTTAATGTAGCATTCAATTATGCAGCTGAGCCTTTTTTCTTCAAAAACTATAAAGACTCAAATCGGGAAAACCTGTTTGGCAAAGTAGCTCTCCTCTATACAATATTTGGGTCTTTAGTGCTCCTAGGTATTTTAATGTACCTAGATAGCTTTATGATGATTATGGGGTCAAATTATCGATCAGCGACAGAGATAGTTCCTATTTTGCTTTTCGCAAATTTATTTTTGGGTTTGTATTACAACTTTTCCATTTGGTATAAACTTAAAGATAAAACTCATATTGGTGCTATCATTTCGATTATAGGTGCAATCATAACTCTTGTCATCAGTATTCTCTTTCTCCCAAAAATTGGATATTTAGCCTCGGCTTGGGCAGCATTTGCATGTTTTGCATTTATGGCTTTAGCAGGATACGTTACAGGAAGGATGTATTACCCAATTGATTATCCAATTGCGAGAATCCTTAGCTATATAGCAATCGCATTTATTCTGTTCAAAATCAGTGTCTATGTTTCTGGAATGGGATTAAGTACATTGCTATTTTTTATTGTAAATAGCCTTTTATTGATTGTCTTTATGTGCTTAGCTTACTTGCTTGATAGGAAAACTTTGCAGGAAATGATATCAACTGATTAATAAAAGTAAGTAGCTAGGTAGTCTTTTATAGCAATTCTATTTTTTATACCATAAACAATCAAAGCAATCAGAGCGATTACGACTGCGATCTTTAGCTTTCTTGCAAAAGCAGCATTCTTTTCTCTTCTATTTTTATATCTGTGTCTACTCGTATATGACATTAGCTATTCTTAAAAATGTGACCCATTTGAGTTTCCTTGGTATTTAGATATGCTTGATTCTTTTCATTCGGATTTATTACTAGTGGTAATCGCTCTACCACTTGAATGTTTGAATCTTTAAATGCATCTAACTTGTCTGGGTTGTTAGTTAATAATTTAATTTCCCGAATGCCAAGATCATCCAATATATTTAATGCAACAGAATAGTTTCTTTCATCTGGTTCAAAACCGAGTGCTTCGTTAGCCTCTATTGTATTCATTCCTTCATCCTGATGATTATAAGCACGCAATTTATTCAAAATTCCAATTCCACGGCCTTCTTGTCTAAGATATATTAAGACGCCCTGTTCTTCATTGAGTATCCTTAGGGACCTTCTTAGTTGTTCGCCGCAATCACAGCGTAAGGATGCAAATAAGTCACCAGTAATGCATTCTGAATGAATTCGCACAACAACAGGTTTGGATATATCAAGCTCCTTATGTAATAGAGCTAAATGAGGCATCTCAGCATTATCCCTCCGGATATAGGCTTGGATGATAAAATTACCATGTTTTGTAGGTAATTGGGCCTTTTCTTTTCTAATCAAAACGATTTCAGTTTGCTATACAACAGCAAAACTAAGGGATTAAGTTGTTGAAAATCGATATTTTTCCAAATAGATTATTTTTTATGTATTTGTGCAAAGCTGAATTGTATCTTAGCTATACATTAATATAATAGTGCTTGATTACTCTACTTAAAAATAATCTGATTCTCAGCCCTTTTTTTTTAGCTGTATTGGCCTTTATTCTGCGGATTGCGGGGATATTGAATCCACAGATGTATGTACTCAAGGAAAGTGACAGTTTTTTATACAGTCTCATCCATAATCTACTGCCTTACCCTATAGGACAAAGCATCCTGTGCACTGTCTTAATAATATTTCAAGCAATATGGATTAACAAAATTGTCATAGAGCATAGACTGATAGAAAATGCAAATTATCTAACAGCATTTATGTATATCATATTCATGAGTTTGGTTCCGGACTTCCTTGGTCTGCATCCATTTATCGTTGGGAACACATTTTTTGTTTTAGCTGTAAGCGAAATCGCTTCAACGTATAAGAAAGCAAAAGTAAGTGGAACTGTTTTTAATATTGGTTTATTGATAAGTATCGCGTCATTATGCTATTTCCCATTCGCAATCTTTTATTTTTTCGCCTCCTTGGCTTTGATGGTTATTCGCTCTTATAATATATTAGAGCGTGTGCAATTATTTTTTGGGTTTTTAGCACCATACTATGCACTGGCCATGATTTTGTTTTGGAGAGGAGAGCTTACTAATCTCTTTTCAGATTACATTTGGGCAAACGTATATTTCCCACGCACACTTTTCACACTAGATAAATTTTATGTAATTACACTTTCAATAGCTCTTCTAATAGTTGTGTTTTCGCTTTTTTCTTACGGAGCAATGATCAGAAAGAAGGGTATTCAAATTGAAAAGATCACTGACATATTGTATTGGATTTTTATATTCTCCTTCATCGGAATATTCTTCTGGAAGGACCTAAGTATTTACCATTATCTCTTCCTTGCTTTTCCTGCTTCTATTGTATTGGCAAACAATATTTTCCTTATCAAGAATCTGGCTTTGGCTGAAATTCTAGGTCTCACGTTAGTACTTGGCATATTTGCTATCCATTTCATTCTGATCTAAGACTTTCACACAATATTTTATTTTCTGTTAATGATAATTTAAAAAGCTTAAAATCAATGATTTAAAGGGTAAGACAAGATACTTTTGGGTCTGATTCTTGAGTTAGAACCATTGAAATCATAAAAGCCATGAAATTAGCATCAATTCTTTTATTCTTCTTTGTATCAATTCCCATTACCCAAGCGCAACAGATGAATCCTGTCAAATGGAAAGTCGAAGTGCTTTCTGAGTCAGATACAGAGCTTGAGATTGCATTTATTGCAGATATAAAAACAGGATGGGCAATCTATTCACAATCAAGTGGAGACGATGGACCTATACCCACAACATTTACATTTGACGAAAACCAAGATATTGAGTTTTTAGGAGATGTCTTGGAAACGACAGAAGTACATACTGCCTTTGATGAACTCTTTGAAACAGAGGTTGCCAAAATGAAAGGAAAAGCAGTATTTGTCCAAAAAATCAAGAAAACAAAAGCTTCAACAAAATTTAGTGGAACAATTACCTATATGTGTTGCGATAATGATAAATGTCTGCCACCTAAAGATGTTCCATTCAGCCTAGATTTGTAGGCTTCATTTTTTATCTTCGTTTGCTGACTAAACAATTCTACTTATGCGTCATATAGTAATTTCAATTCTTCTCTTATTTGGATTTGCAAATGTCCATGCTCAGATCCTCACACCCGTAAAATGGGACTTCCAACAAAAAGCATTAGGCAACGGTGAATTTGAATTGCGTTACATTGCAAACATTGATAAAGGGTGGACCGTATATTCACAATTCACAAATGATGAAGGACCTGTTCCTACAAGCATAGAATATGATAATGCAGATATTATAGAACTGCAAGGAAAAGCAGTAGAGACTGGTAAAAAGAAGGAAGGCTATGATAAGATCTTCCAGATGGATGTTATTAAGTTTTTAGCAGATGAGCCGTTTGTAATAACTCAGAAGATTAAAGTCAAAGACGCGTCAAAGCCTCTTACTGGCTACCTAACTTATATGACCTGTGACAAGGAGAAATGTTTACCTCCTACAGATGTGGACTTTAGTTTTAGTTTTGAGGCATCAGAAGAAAAAGCGCCAAGTACGCCCAGTAGCACATCCACATCTTCTAACACCAATACAACTACTGCAAAAGCAATCCCAGATACAAAGCAAGTAGTTACATCTGTAGTAAAGGCAGCAGAAAAAAAGATAGAAACGGTTTCAACAAGTAGTGCTAACACAATCGAGAAAGAAAGCCTAAATGCAATACCTGAAACAAAGGAAGCAATCACATCAACTGCTAATGCCACAACCACTCAGCAAAATGCGATAGGCGGTGGTTCAGATTCTCAACTTCTTGATCCTGTGTCTTGGGATTATTCAATTGAGAAATTATCTGATGAAGAATACAATCTTGTGTACACTGCAAAGATTGATAAAGGCTGGACTGTCTATTCACAATTTACAAATGATGATGGTCCTGTTCCTACAAGTATCAACTATGAAGAGTTAGATGGTATTGAGTTAATAGGAAAAGCGGTGGAGACAGGTAAGAAGAAAGAAGGCTATGATAAAATTTTCCAACTAGATGTAATAAAGTTTTTAGCAGATGAGCCTTATGTTATAAAACAAAAGGTAAAAATTAAAGATGCTTCTGTGCCAGTAAAAGGCTACTTGACTTATATGACCTGTGATAAGGAAAAATGTCTACCTCCTACAGATCTAGATTTTGCATTTAATATTGCCAACGGAACTGCAGGAGCCTCTACAGCATTGATTGGAGCCACAGGTGCTCTAACAATGAATTTAGATGGTGATGTGCTAAATCAGAAAGTAGATAAGCTATATGAAACCTTTCAGGAACCCATAGGCGATTGTGGGACCACTGAAAAAAATAATAGTTTGATCTGGATGTTCCTTTTAGGAATGGCAGGAGGATTACTAGCACTTCTAACACCCTGTGTGTTTCCTATGATACCATTGACAGTTAGTTTTTTTACAAAAGATACTAAACGATCAGGATGGATGAATGGGGCGATTTATGGAGCTTCCATAATTGTGATTTATGTGGCCTTAGGATTGCTTTTAACAGCGCTGTTTGGAGAAGAAGCACTCAATAGATTATCTACAAATTGGATTGCAAATACTCTCTTCTTTTTAATATTCCTTGCCTTTGCATTTTCCTTCTTTGGATTTTTTGAAATCACATTACCAAGTTCATGGTCTACAAAGACGGATGGCATGGCAGATAAGGGAGGCCTCTTAGGTATTTTCTTTATGGCATTTACATTGGCCTTAGTTTCATTTTCCTGTACAGGACCCATAATTGGTTCAGCCATTGTTCAAGCAGCGTCCAATCAGGTAGGCCCAGCAGTGGTCATGTTTGGATTTGCCCTCGCACTCGCCTTACCCTTTGGATTATTTGCTGCCTTTCCTGCATGGCTTAATACATTGCCAAAATCAGGAAGCTGGATGAATTCAGTAAAAGTGGTATTGGGATTCTTAGAACTTGCACTCGCATTTAAGTTTCTATCTGTTGCAGATATGACGAATCATTGGGGATTTCTCAAGTATGAAGTATTTATGGCAATTTGGGTACTCTGCTTTCTTGGAATGGCATTGTATCTTTTTGGATTTATTAAATTTCCACATGACAGTCCGTTGAAGAAATTATCTCCTACAAGATGGGTTTTTGCTTTGGCATCTCTTGCATTTACAATATACCTAGCGACAGGTTTCTTCTATAACGATAAAACAAAAAGTTATGACCCTGTAAGTTTGATGAGTGGTCTTGCACCTCCTTCTCATTACAATTTCTTTTTAGACAAGCCAGAAGTAGATAAGGATATGAAAAAACGATTTTCATCTTATTCAAAATGTGCAAACAATATTGACTGTTTCAAAGACTATTATCAAGGAATGTCATATGCGCGTGAGCAAGGCAAACCAGCACTTATAGATATGACTGGCCATGGATGTGTTAACTGTAGAAAGACAGAGGAACACATTTGGGTAAAAGATAAAATCCGGGATAAGTTGAACAATGATTTTGTACTCATCTCTTTATATGTGGATGATGACGAAAAGTTAGAAAAGAAATATACATCTGCTAGAGAAGGAAATCCTAAAATCAGAAATGTAGGTAATATGTGGGCAGATTTTCAGATTGTAAATTTTGAGCAAAATTCACAGCCCTTATATATCATGGTAACACCTGATGAGGAAGTTCTAGCAGAACCTAGAGGCTACCAAAGCGGAGTAGAGTCTTATGATGATTACCTAGATTGCGGCCTTAAAGCATATGAAGATTCCAAGAAGCTTTTAGGTTCTAGCGATTAGTATAATGATAAGTAAGAGTTTTCAGTTTCTGAAATTTTTGGAACCTAACGTCTAAAGTCCAAATTCTAATTAGGGCATCCCCCTCACTTTTGCTACGCAACGTTCAGGTCGCGCTATCCATGACTCCGCGTTTGCTCCGGTCCCAAGGGACTAGGCAAGCCTATCATTCCTATCACTGATTCAAAAGCCTATCATTCCTACTTGCCTGTTTGGCCATGCATGAAGTTCACTGATGCAATTGATAAGTATTAGGATATTGTCTCTAATCTTCAAGCCCTTGTTTAAGTAGGCTGCAGATTGTTGATTCTCGTGGCTTAAGTTTTAAGTAGGGATATTCTATCCTTGAAAGATATAGGCCATTTGGAAATGCTGGACGCATGCTTTGTATCATTACTTTATTCTTTAAAGTAGCTTCAAACTCTTCTAGGCTCATTTTTCCAGTACCTATTTCTAAAAGAAAGTAAATGCAAAGTCTTACCATCCCTCGTAAAAAGCGATTTGCAGTGATAGTAAAACGAAGACGTTTTGTTTCTTCATTCACATACAATTGTGCATGTGTGACCATGCAACGCGTATTTGGATATAACTCGGGTTGTTTACAGATAGCCTTAAAGTCGTTATATTTCATGAGGAGTTTTGCCGCAGCTTGCATGGACTTTAAGTCTAAGTTTGGATATTCATACAAAGAACTGTAGCGACCAAGAACTGGATCTTTTTCTAAGTGTATAAAATAGTCGTAAGTCCTTCCAATAGCATCATAACGTGCATGTTGTTTTTCTTCCATAGGAAGCACATCAAACACTGCTATATCATCAGGAATGTTTTTGTTTAGTCTGAATTTAAGATCAAAATCAAAAGCATCCTCAATGTGTATGTTCAAAACATATTGGCTAGCATGCACACCTGCATCCGTGCGTCCACAACCAAACACAGTAATGTCTTTATTGAATATCTTCTTAAGTGCCTGCTCTATAGTTTCTTGTACAGACCTCGCCTTGAGTTGGCGTTGCCACCCGCTGTACTTTGTTCCCTCGTATGCTATGTGTAAAAAATAATTCAATTGATCAACTGCGTAATACCATATGTATAGAATCTTGAAGGTAGTGTTTTGCGTTAACAAGCTTAATTTAAATTGTGTATCTCAGCTTTATTTTATTAAATTAAAGGGATTAGGCTGATCTTTTCAATTCTCGTTCTCATTAAATTGAGCTTAGATTTCTTTTTTATATATAAATCTAACTATGAAGCCGTTCATCATCTTAGTCCTTCTTGCTTTTTCAATATGCTCTTTTGGACAAAATATTGATATTCCAGACCCTAATTTTAAGGCTGCGTTAATTGCAGATGAGGTAGATAGAAACGGAGATGGAGAAATCTCCCGCTTAGAAGCAGAACAAACGGAATCATTACTGATTACAGGTTTTGAAATTGAAGACATTACTGGTATCAATAATTTTGTCAATTTGAAAGAACTGAATTGTTCGTATAATAATATCACAAGCATTTATCTTGATGGACTCACACAACTTCGCCTATTAAGTTGTATAAAAAATAGCATTTCAAGTTTAGTCATTAATGATGCTTCTTAAGAAGTTGCACGCTTTGTGAAAGTGAATTGATTCGTTTTGGTATTGCTAATAAGCGCATAACTCAGCAGCTTGCTTAAAAGAAATTGAAATCCAATTCTGCATTTGTTATTATACTACAACATTGGCTCTAGAGATTTCCAAATATTTTTGGCTACAATCATCTGTCCTTTTGCATTTGGATGTTTACCATCTTTTAACATTAAATCCTCA
>CALCMJ010000129.1 GCA_937967615.1 uncultured Saprospiraceae bacterium | reverse complement strand
CCACCATACACTGTCTGCACTGCTAAATTGTCCCAATTGATAAATCGCGCTCTACTATCGCCATCATCAGGACCTATTAAACGTGTGATCTGATCCGTTGTTCTACTGTACGCCAATTTGAAATTATATCTATACTTCCATAAAAATCCAAGCTCAACATTGTTTACAATCTCAGGCAATAAAAATGGATTCCCCTTGCTATATGATAATTCATTGAGTTGATTTTTAAATGGATTCAATACATTATAATCTGGTCTGTTTATTCTTCTACTATAATTTAAAGAGAACTGTTCTGTCCTCGTTTTTTGCCAAGTAATTCCTGCACTAGGAAAGTAGCTTAGGTAATTTTGCTCCACGGGTTCTTCTTGTAAACTAGGATCAAATGCTTGTAAATCTCCAGTGGCATCTGTTTGTTCTAATCGTAATCCAGAAATATAACTCCATTTATCGTTTATGCTCGCTGCGTAAGAAATGTAGGCTGCATAAACGCTTTCATCATAAAAAAATTGGTTTGATCTTTTATCATCTCTTACTCTTTCAAGATCCGGAATATCAAAAAACAGAAAAGTGTTATCAGTTGCTACTTTTGAGAACTTAGTCCCCATTCCTAATTTCCCATTTCCAGCATTCATTTCATAATCTAATTTCGCAGTATAGATATCAATGTCAACTGGCGTATTATAAGCAGTATTTAATTCTCTTAGCAAGGTCATAGTATCTGCAGTGTAATATGCATTAGGTTGGTAATTGTCAGCTTCATTGCGGTACCTTCCATAATCTAGATCTATGTTTAAAGTTTTCTCTTTGCTGTCAAATGCATAATTCAAATTAAACGTCTGATTCTGCCTTTGTCTGTCTGATTCGTTATCCGCAATCAGAATGCTGTCTATAACATCTGGTGTTGCAATATTCGAAATCGTATTGTCTGAGTCAGAAAGACCATCCTGGTCTGCAAAGCCACCCCCGATAAGAAAGCCTACTGTTTGGTTTTCTGCAATGAAAAAATCAGTTCCCCATCTGTAGGAGATATTTTTATCATCACTGGCCTCATTAAAATTGTCTACGATTATATTTTCACCTACTTGATCTGAGAAAAAGAATTCCATTAATCGTTTATTTTTTCCTACCCCCAATTGCGTGTATGTATTCAATTTAGAATTTCGAAGATTCCCATTGAAGTTTAGACTTTCAGACCAGAAGTTTGCCTTTGTAATATTTGAACTTATTGAACCATTTGTACCGTGGTTCTCGTTTTTCTTAAGTCGTATGTCAATGATACCAGCATTACCTTGCGCTTCATACTTCGCACCAGGGTTTGTTATGATGTCAATACGGTCAATTTGCTCGGCTCTCAGATTTCGTAAATAGTTGCTTAAATCCGCACCTGCTAATGGCAATCGTTTTCCATCAACATAAAACAAAACTCCTGATCTACTCAGAACTGTAACATTTTCATTGTTGTCAATTAAAACACCAGGAGCTTTTCGTAAGAGATCAAGTCCATTATCCCCAGTACTATTTATCGTGCCCTGTACATTAAACACTGTACGGTCTGCCTTTACTTCCACTATCGCTCTTCTAGCAGTCACCGTCGCTGTTTCTAATTCAAATGATGTTGATGACATTTCTATTGTTCCCAAATCTTTCTCTGTTCCCTCTGTAAGAATAAAGGCATCTACGCGTTTATCCTCCAAGCCTACATAACTCGCAACAACATAGTATTCACCAGAACTAATATTCATGAATTTAAATGCGCCTGCATCATCTGTAGTTTCTACTTTAGCAAGTGTAGAATCTGCATTATTGTAAAGTACAATATTGGCATAGATAACCGCTTCACCCGTATTATCGAATAATGTACCAGAAATACTTGCTGACTGACTAATTAGAGAAAATGAGAATGCTAGAGATAGTATAGTAAGAATAGGTTTCATAGTTTTTTATTGATGAGGCAAAATAGGTATATCAGTAACTCTAACTACCATAGGCGGGATATAGTTTTTAGTTTTTCTACATAAAATACCCTTCTATCGACAAATAGAAGTAGGAACATCTATTTATTACTTTGTATTTCTCAATCTCAATTCATCATTCTTAATTCTCACTGTTCTATGTTATTTTTGAAAAACTCTTAACTTTGCCAAGCTTTTAAAGCAGGTCCCATAGCTCAGTTGGTTAGAGCATCTGACTCATAATCAGAGGGTCCAAGGTTCGAGCCCTTGTGGGACCACATACTAAAAAGCTAATCTGCTGTTAATCAGTAGATTAGCTTTTTTTTATGGATTGTAATCTTAGCTTGAAGGAATAATCAATTAAACAGAGTCCAACTTCAAGTTGGACTCTGTTTAATTTACAACTCTTATCAAGTTGATTCCATTTTGCAGATATCTGCTTGGCTCCTTCCTTTCTAAATACCTTTTTGTTTTTTCTTCTTTACAATGTAATTAATAATTAGAAAAACTGCTACTGCTGTAAGTAGAGAAGTAACTAGATAAATCATAAGAGTCTTATTCGAAAAAACACCTCTTTTATGAACAAGTACATCGTACGTTATTTGTACAGTAAACACCAATAGAAAGAAACCCAAAGTTTGTATAAAATTCACAGTTTTTTAGTTTTAATTAGGGGGTGTCCCATGCAATAGAAACTGCTCTTCCAGCAGACGTTGCAGCAGCTCCTGCAGCTACAGTAGGTGGGGTTGGCGCAAACATAGCAGTTCCTACTGCCCCTGCCATGTCGTGCGACATAATATCCGCAAAAACAGTCAACCAAGCTCTGCGAGATGTTACATCAGCGTCTAAATCTTCATCGAAAACTAAAGAATAATTACCCTGACCACAATACTTTTTAGGTAGCCAAAAATCTGCTGAGTATGATAATAAAGCTAACATTCTTTTTGCTTTAGTCTTATCTACACTACTTTGAAGTTCACTTGTTTGATCCACTTTATCAATAATGAATTGTTGGTATACTTGATTCATCTGAATTCCATCAGTATTGTAAAGATAATCAACTACAGATAAAACGAATGTTTCTAATTCCGTTGACATAGATGTCCTATCTACTATTTCATAAATTGACGACAAAGGATTCCCACCCAACACGATTTCCATTTTGGGCGCATTAAAGTTTTTAGTGTTATAAAATTGGTCAATTATCTAAGGCTTGAACCATCTAGTGACCATACTACTTAATGTTGAAAAGAGCGAAAAGGTAAACGCTAAAAACAAAAAAAAGATTTAATCCAATCTTAAGATCAAACTCTCAATACTATACTGATGAGTAGATTGTAGCTTAGCTATCAGTTAATACAAGCAGTCGCCAATCAAAATGCCTATTTCTTTGGCTATTATTCTAAACATATAAATAGGAATGGACTTGGAAACAAGACAATCCGCAAGCTTCTTCTTGTTGTTGCAGTCAATTTTTATTAGAAACAGAACAGTCCAAAAAAATGATTCTGAATATTTTCCGACAAATAAATTAGGACTTTCTCCATAATCTTATCTCAGAAAACAAGACAAAACTAAGACCATCTACTTGTCCATTAGCCAGTTACATATTAAGAAAAGAAGATATGATATTTTTAATGCCAATATGTATTAAATCATAATACGATAGCGCCTATTCACAAAGGAATTCACAAATATCTTTCAGACGCCAAATTGGGTTCTTTAAACGATAAAAATGACTAAAACACTCTGATAATCATTATTTTTATACCTAATTTTGACTAACCGTCACTGAGAACAAATTATAATCATTTGTTTTTTATCACACAAAAATTAGTCACCCAGGCAACCATTAATAATATGAAGCATAGTATTCATATAGATGAATACTAAACTTCCGCACTCAAATCAGAAGACTATGAAAAAATATTACACTCTTTTAACTCTTACTTTTTTATTTTTTATACAGCTAGGTACCGCGCAAGTAAGCTCAGCTTATTTTGACATGGACGCCTGTACTGCATCTCCTGGAAACGGTACAAACCAAGATTATAGTGAATTCACAGCAGTTTACTCAAACGATGCAGATTGCGATGTTATGAGTGTAGGCAATGTCCACAGAGCAAACCCAACAGTAAATTCACATTCATGTACACCTGGTGTAAATGATTCAGAAGGTATGTGTGTCAGCTATGACGCTGGTTGTGATTACAATGCAGGTTCGGAAAAATCTGTAATTATAGATGTAACACTTACTCCAGGAGCTTCTGGAGCTGCTACACTCAGTAGTTTGTCTTTTTATGAAAAATCAAATCCAATCTATGATTGGATCGGAGGGAATTCTGGAAATAACAATTACCCTACTCTTTTTGGTATCCGAGTACTGAAAGATGGTGTTGAAGTCTATACACAAAGTAATATGGCTACAAACATTGAATGGACAGAGATGAATTTTACTTTCGCAGGACTTCCTGATTTTACTGTTTCAAGCGAAACCGTTTTTAGCATTGAGATGCTTGCTTATTGTCCTGTAGGAAATGGAGCCTTTGTTTCTGTTTGGGATGTAGATGAAATAACAATTACTTCTGAATGTTGCGGGTCTGTACTTGACGGTGGAACATTAGAAGGCGGACCGTTTGAGTTTTGTGTTGGTGACGGACAATCAGACAACATAGGTGACGATGAAATAAACCTGACTGGGAACATGGGTCCTAATATGCAGTGGGTGATAACAGATTTGGATGGAAACATCATGGGTTTACCTCCTACATTGGATATTGTAGACTTTGATGGAGCAGGCCTAGGAACATGTTTAATCTGGAATTTGTCTTTTGAAGACGGGCTCACGGGAGCTGAGGTAGGAAACAATGCTGCAGAGCTTGTAGGATGTTTTGCACTTTCTAATCCAATAGAGGTGGTGCGTAATGAACCTCAAGGAGGAACACTTGAAGGTGGACCTTTTGAATTTTGTGTAGGTGATGGTGTTGCAGACAATATTGATGCTGGCGCGATTGTGCTGAGCGGAAATTCTGGACCAAATTCACAATGGGTTATAACAGATGATCAAGGAAATATATTAGGATTACCACCTAGTTATGAAGCTGTAGATTTTGATGATGCACCTGCTGGAACTTGCTTAGTATGGCATCTCTCATTTGAAGATGGACTCATGGGCGCAGAAGTAGGTAATAATGCGTCAGATTTAGTAGGATGTTTTAATCTATCCAATTCTATTGAGGTTGTACGTATTTCACCTGAGGGAGGAACATTAGAAGGAGGTCCTTTTTCTTTTTGTGTAGGTGATGGTGTTACTGATACAATTGCAACAGGTCTTATTACACTTTCAGGTAATACTGGATCCAATTCTCAATGGGTAATTACAGATATAGATGGAAATATATTAGGGCTTCCTTCAAATTATGAAGATGTAGATTTTGATGATGCACCAGAAGGAACTTGTTTAGTATGGCATCTTTCTTTTGAAGATGGCCTAACAGGTGCAGCGATAGGAAATAATGCATCTGACCTAGCTGGGTGTTTTAGTCTATCCAATTCAATAGAAGTTATACGTGGCTCTGCAGATGGAGGAACATTAGAAGGTGGACCATTTGCGTTTTGCGTAGGTGATGGCGTTGCAGATACAATCGCGACAGGTCTTATAACTCTTACAGGAAATTCAGGAACAAACTCGCAATGGGTAATAACAGATGATCAAGGAATGATTCTTGGACTCCCTGGAAATTATGAAGATGTAAACTTTGATGATGCACCAGCTGGAACCTGCCTTGTCTGGCATCTCTCTTTTGAAGATGGACTTACTGGAGCTGAGGTAGGCAATAATGCATCTGATCTTATGGGTTGTTTTGACCTATCAAATTCTATTGAAGTAGTAAGGTCTGAGGTAAATGGTGGTGCATTAGAAGGCGGACCTTTCGCGTTTTGTGTAGGAGATGGTGAAGCTGATACAATTGCGACTGGCCTTATAACATTAGGCGGGAATGTGGGAACAAACTCACAATGGGTAATAACGGATGATCAAGGAAATATTCTTGGACTTCCAGAAAACTATGAAGATGTCAATTTTGACGAAGCTCCAGTAGGAACTTGTTTAGTATGGCATCTTTCTTTTGAAGATGGGCTCACAGGAGCTGAAATAGGAAATAATGCTTCAGACTTAGAAGGATGTTTTAGTCTTTCAAATTCTATAGCAGTTGTAAGAGATAGTCCTGAAGGAGGCACGATAGAAGGAGGGCCTTTTGAATTCTGCGTAGGCGATGGAGTTGCTGATACAATAGCAACAGGACTTATTACACTTACAGGAAATTCAGGGATGAATTCCCAGTGGGTAGTAACAGATATAGACGGAAATATATTGGGGCTTCCTCCTACATATGAACTTGTGGACTTTGATGACGCTCCGGCAGGAACCTGTCTTATATGGCATCTTTCTTATGCGGATGGATTAGTAGGAGCAGAAGTAGGAAACAATGCAATTGATTTATTGGGTTGCTTCTCATTATCAAATTCAATTGAAGTTGTAAGAACTTCACCAAATGGAGGAGCACTAGAAGGTGGTCCTTTTGAATTCTGTGTAGGAGATGGAGAAGCAGATACAATAGCTGCAGGATTGATTCTACTAGCGGGAAACACCGGAACGAATTCGCAATGGGTAATAACAGATGATCAAGGAATGATTCTTGGACTTCCAGGAAATTATACAGATGTGAATTTTGATGAGGCTCCAGCAGGAACTTGTCTTGTTTGGCATTTATCATTTGAAGATGGTTTAACAGGTGCAGAAGTAGGAAATAACGCGTCAGACCTAATGGGATGTTTTAATCTATCCAATTCAATAGAGGTAGTGCGCATTACAGGTGATGATTGCGATACGGATTGTTTAGCAGATGGAGGAATTATAGAAGGAGGACCATTCATGTTCTGTGTAGGAGATGGCGTTGCTGATACAATTGCAACGGGCTTAATCACACTAACAGGAAATATGGGAACAAATTCCCAATGGGTGATAACAGATGATCAAGGAAATATTTTAGGCCTACCTGAAAACTATGAAGATGTAAACTTTGATGAAGCTCCAGTAGGAACTTGTCTTGTTTGGCATTTATCATTTGAAGATGGTTTAACAGGAGCGGAAATTGGAAATAATGCAAGTGATCTAATGGGCTGTTTTGACCTTTCTAATTCTATTGAAGTAATACGTACCTCACCTAACGGTGGAATTTTGGAAGGTGGTCCTTTTGAATTCTGCGTAGGAGATGGGAATGTTGATACGATCGCTACAGGACTTATTACACTTACTGGGAATTCTGGAATGAATTCACAATGGGTGATAACAGATGAAGATGGAAATATTCTTGGGCTTCCGGCAAACTATGAAGATGTAAACTTTGATGAGGCTCCAGGTGGCACTTGCCTTGTTTGGCATTTATCATTTGAAGATGGATTGACAGGTGCAGAAATTGGAAATAATGCTTCAGACTTAATGGGATGTTTTGCTTTGTCAAATTCTATTGCTGTCAGTAGGACTGGCGTTAATGGAGGTTTGCTGACCACTACAACTGGTGCAACAACAATTACGACATGTAATGGTAATGGAGATCAGGATGCATTTGATGTGTTATTGACAGATACAATTGGAGAAAGCTTTTTATGGTTATTAACTGATGGTGATGGAAATATTGTAGAACTCCCCACGACTAGTCCGTTTTTCTTTGATGGAACAGATTTAGACACTTGCTATCTTTGGAACTTAAGCTACCATGGAATGGTCACTGGAGTTGAAATAGGAGCAAATGCAGCAAATATAGAAGCTTCTTGTTTTGAACTTTCAAATCCGCTCACGATTGCAAAGACTTTTGTTGAAGGAGGCACCATATCCACTGCTACTGGCACTACTACTATAGAAGTTTGTGTTGATGACGGCATACCTGATGATATAAGTGTAATTCTAGAAAATGAAGTTGGAGATAGTTCTATATGGGTAACAACCTCAGCCACTTTGACAATTCTTGACTTTCCTGTGGGTCCTCCATTTAACTTTGAAGGAGGTGGTCCAGGTGTATGTTTATTATGGCACGTTAGCTATTCTGGAACGTTAGATGGTTTAGAGGTAGGCCAAAACATTTCAAATCTAGTAGGTTGCTACAATGAATCAAATCAAATTATTATCAACAAATTAACCGGAGATAATTGTCCAAATCTCTCTCCCAATATTGTGATCAATGAAATAAATGTCAATACTGAAATTGAATTAATAAATACTGGTACTGCTCCTCAAGATCTTTCAGGATGGTGGCTCTGTAAATGGCCGGCATATGTTCTTATGGATGATCTAACGTTGGTTTGCGGAGATGATTTAATTCTCGATCCAGGGGAATTGCTTACTGTACAATCAGGAATTCTTATTTCTCAGGATGATGGAGAAATGGGACTATATTTAGATGATGCATTTGGGAATTTTGAAAGTATTGTAGACTATGTAGAATGGGGTAGTTCAGGGCATACAAGATCTGGGGTTGCTGTAGACGCAAACATTTGGTCTATGGATGATTTTGTAGCAGCATGGCCAAATGCGAATAGCATTGAGTATGATGGTGAAGGAGACACTTCTACGGATTGGAATGAAAGTGAAGGGTCTATTTGTATGGAGAACTTTAGTTCTTCAGGTGATATATTCAGTTTATCATTATTTCCGAATCCTACAACATCAGACATAAGACTTGAATTGATAGGTAAAAACAATGTAAATGCAAGCATTGCAATCTATGATATGTTTGGACAGAGATTAAGAGATTTCTCTAATCTAAAAATCAATGGAATTAAGACTTTGAATGTTTCAGAATTAAGAGCAGGCAAGTATGTTCTGATGATTACAACTGATAAACAAATAGAATCTACTACTTTTGTAGTTGCAAAATAGATTTACAATAATATATATTTAAAAGGCTACTCCTTCAAGAGTAGCTTTTTTTTGTTAAAGAAGTTCCATTTCAAGACGTTAAGAACTATTAACTAAAATCAAGAAACTAATAGAATATTTACTATGTTGATTATATTGTATTGAATAACAAATAAGAACAAATGAGTAGAATATTTAAGTCAAATAACCCAATGTTAAGTGATAAAGCAATTGCTAAGGCAAAAGCAGAAACCTTGGAAAAAAGAGGTTTTACTGGCCCTATCGAACATGCTTCTGAATTTATGTCAATAAGTGGAGCGGTAAATAAAACATTGCTTTTAGTAGGAATCATGATGATTTCAGCGATGTATAGTTATCTCAACCCTATTGGGATTTTTATGCCAATTGGTGTTTTTGGTGGATTAGCTGTATATATGTTCACAAATTATAAACCGCATTGGGCGCCTACTACAGCTCCTGTTTATGCTTTGTTAGAAGGACTTTTTGTGGGAACAGTTTCAGCAATCTACGCAGCACAGTTTGATGGAATTATATTCCAGGCTGTTAGTTTGACTATAGCCACTTTAATTGCAATGCTCCTTATCTATAGATCTGGTCTTATTCAAGTAACAGATAAATTTCGCATGGGAGTATCCATGGCCGTTGGTGCAGTTATGATTGTTTATCTTATCAGTTGGATAGGGAG
>CALCMJ010000128.1 GCA_937967615.1 uncultured Saprospiraceae bacterium | reverse complement strand
AAATAACAGTACAGAGTGCCTCACGCTTACTAATGGTGGAGGAGTGCCTAGAAAAGGCGAGAATAGACAGCTTGCTGGACAAAAAATCGACTCATCCTCAATATGCCCTTATTCAAACAGGCTTAAAGCAAGCAAAAAAGGCTAACTATTCAAATCAAAAGAAAATAAGAAAATTAATTACTGCAGGTTTAGCAATTATATGCATAGCTGCAATTTCTATGATAGGGTTTTTTAAAAATGAAACCAGTCAATTTGAAAATGCATTCCGGTTTATTTACAATGATTTAGTTCTATCCACAGATGTAGATTTACCTGATGGGTATAAAGATGTATCTGGAAATAAAAGAGCGATTACAATTAAATTAGCAGAAGCAAGAATTGCATTTCAGAATAAAGATTGGGGAAAAGTAACAGCTTTGTATAATATACTAGAAACCCAGTTTGCTTATTCTCTGGAAAAGGAGCCATTGCTTATAGCTAGTCTAGCACTGCATTACCAAGGAGAAAAAAATAGAAGTATACGTTTGTTGGAGAGTGCAGTCCTTGATGATAGTCCGGTTTCGTGCAAGATTGCGCAAATGATGATCTTGTCTTATTTAAGTGAAGAAGAAAAAGAAAAAGCCAGAACTCAGTTTGAGGTACTGAATGAAAGGGCGATGAATTGTGACATGAAAATGATAAAACGTATGAAAAATTATTTTTAAATATGAAAATTCATTTAGTATGCTTATTGCTTTTATGTAACCATTGTATGTATGGTCAGGGAGAATTACCTAAAAATGTGAATGCAAATAAATCCTTGCTGACAATAGGACATTATCTCCCTGGAACGTGTGGGTTCGTAAATTCAAATTCTTCTTATCGTAATGGGCATAATGATAATAACTTGATGCAAGTTTTAGATAGCCTGGGAGCATATGACTTAGGGTCTGGATTTGTATATAGAATAAAAAATGTAAGCTATGTTATAACATGTGAACATGTAATATTGGGGTCTGACAGTATAGTAGCCTATGATAGTGCATATAAACCATACCCTCTAGAATTAGTAGGCGGAGATAGTTTTTATGATGTATCAGTATTAAAGTTTAAAAATGCTAAAGACAATGAAAGATGGGAGGGTATCGCGTTTGATTATACTCCTCAAAAGAATACTGAGGTATATGCTACAGGTTTTTGGAAATGGGAGGGTGGATTAAGTTTAGAGGTGGGTGATTTACTTAAAGAAAGCACCATACTTTCTGATAGGGAATTGCCAGTAGTAAAATTAGGCTTTGTGGAAAATGATGCACCCATCCAAAGTGGATATAGTGGGGGAGCACTCTTTAATTTGGAGGGACAGGTTATTGGGATGAATACGATGATCCATGTGAGTAATGAAACTTCTTTTGCTCTAAGCAGTAGTATCATTAAAAAAATTGTACATAATATCGTAGAGAATAAAACAGAAGAGATGACACGCTCTTTCTTGGGTATTCAATTTGCACAGAATGCAGATAATAGCGCTGTTATGATAGAGCAAGTTTTAGACGGTACACCTGCAGTTAGGTTTCGCAAGAAATTGGCGGGTAAAAGATTACATAGGATTGCTGGAGTTAGGGTCAATGAAATTTATGATGTCTTGAAAACTATGGAAAACTGTCCACCGGGTAATGCAATTACTTTAGAATTAGAAGATACTCAAGGAGTAGTTTCTTCAGTAAACATTGTTCCAAACATATTAATTGATAAATTTCATGAGGCAATAGCTAAAAATGCTATCCAAGTGAATACGGAGCAAGACATTCAAGGAGTCAAAGAGATTGATGGTTCTGTATTTATATATACCAATAATGAAGAAGTAGAAATGGCTATGACCGCTGGATTGAAAAACGAAAGAGTGTATTGTATAAATAGTTTAAGTGATTTAGGCAATATCGTACGGATTTTTAGTTTGCATGGTGAACTACGAATTGGCTTAGATAAAGCCTTTAATAAGGGGCGGTGGATTCGTTTTTCCAATACAGATAATAAGCTGATTTTATATTATTAGAAACCACTTGCAAGAAAAGAATACTGCGATTTCAGATGGCTTCATAGTTTCCAGGTATTGTGTAGATAACTCTTAAAAAGTCTATGGTTTTTGAGCTTATCCGCAAGAACAAGTAGCTCTCTATCAGTCTCTCCTTCCCATAGTCCTCCTTCATAAGGTTTAAATGCCAAAACAATATTCATAATATTGCTTTGGCATTTTTGGTATTTATTTAATCTTGGGCGCTTGGTGAACACCGCCCTGATGTAAAGTCAAACTCTACACTTCCTTATTTTCCAGATTGAAGACAACCTTAGCCTCAACTGCTTCTACGTAAAAACTATGCACATCTATAGGGACTAATTCAAAAGTAGGTTGACCTGTTGCTTGTGCAATTAACTTGTCATTTATAAGTTCCACATGTATTGTGAGCGCTGGTGATAATTTATAATCCCCCTCATAGATAGCAAGTTGGCTGACTGGGACTTCAATCTTTTTTGGTGTTTCCATTGGCATTCCAATAGCAGTTGTTGCAAGTTTTTGTAAAAGCTTATCTGGCGAAAGGCAGTTGCAATTTGCGAAGACGGTCACAAAGGTGTTTTTTGATGCGACGAAAGCAGAGGCTGTGGAGAATCCATTGATGCCACCGCCATGCTGCACTATCTCTACACCCTTGTAATTGAGTAATGTCCAACCATAGCCATAGCCAGTTTTTTTGCCATCATTAAGAACATAAGAGCTATGTGCTTTTTCTCTACTTTCTTTTGATATCACCTTATCTGCAAAGATTGCGTGGTACCATTTGCTTAAATCGTTTGTTGTTGATAAAATAGATCCAGCTGCATAGGGTTGGGACATACTGAGATAGGCTGCATTTTGGAATTCTCCGTTTTCACCAGAACTGTATCCTGAGGCTCTATTTTTTATGACCCTGCCTGGATCTCCATAAGAACTATTCTTCATCCCAAGTGGAGTAAAAAATTCTTTCTGTAAATAATCCGCATAGGACATTCCACTTGTTAATTCTATGATGAGTCCAAGAAGAATATATCCTGAGTTATTGTATTTGAATTTTTCTCCGGGATCAAAATCCATAGGTTCACTTTTAAAATAGTCTACAAGCTCCTCTACAGTAAAATCCTTTTTTCTGACCTCGCTATCCCAGATCTTCATTCCGGTATAAGATTTTATACCAGATGTATGCGTTAGCAAGTGTTCAATTGTTATGTTTTTTCCTAGAGTAGGGTAGTCTGCAATATGCTTTTCAATAGGGTCAGATACTTGTAATTTACCCTGTTCTGCTAGTTTCAGGATAGCAGCAGCTGTAAACTGTTTCGTTATAGAACCTATTCGGAAAATGTGATCGTTCGTCATTGGTACTTCTAATTCAAGGTTAGCATAGCCTGTAGCTCTTTTGTAGATAGTCTCCCCGTTTTGATCTATCTGAATGGCAAATCCAGGCCCCTCTTTAATTGTGCTATCTACAATACTGTCTAATTGCATTTGTAGATTTTGAGAATGAACAGATCCTACTATGGAAACTAATATTACGAGGAATTTTATAACTTTCATGATTAGGTTTTTTTAGTTTTTGAATATATTTTTTCGATCTCGGAAATGTCAATACCCAGCAAGTTCATCTTTTTGATAATGGCTGGAAGTTCGGTTTTAAGAAATTGCGTTTTGAAGTTTTTCTTTATTTTAGAAATAGCATTTTCAGATACGAATACACCTATGCCTCTTTTTAGGAATATGATATCATCCTCTTGTAATTGTGTATAGCTGCGCATCACCGTATTGGGATTTACGCCTATTTGAACTGCCATTTCTCTAACGGAAAATATCTTGGAACCTTCAGGAAACTCCCCCGTTAAAATATTCTCGCAGATGTAGTCTGCAATTTGTAAGTAGATGGACTGATTTTTTTTGAATTCCATTATACAGTTTTTCTTGAAAATGCGAAGTAACTCAGTATCCAAAACACAGGAGCAAGTATCAATAATTTATATATGTTTTCTTGGAAAAACACCATCATCTTCCATATCGCATCTCCCCACAATACATCAAAACTAGGACCAGATCCTAATTGAAACAAGGCAAGAAAAACTCCCATAACTAGAAAAATACAAACTGAAATTAATCCACCCTTTATTGCGGCGAACGAATTAAAAATAAATGAGAAAAAGAACGCAATAGAATGTCCGATTATATAGAGCATTATGAAAAAGAAGAACATGCGCGTTTTTATATGTTCAACGAGCTTATAGGATTCTTCAGTAAAATGTTCAGAAACCAAAGCAATATAGCCGTAGAAGAAACCGTAATTGATAAGAGAAACTATTGCCAAGAAGATTACAAGCGTATATAGCCATTTACTAAAAACTTTTTCAAAGCTGCTGGCAGGTATGGACAAATAGTTCGTGCGTTTAGCGGCGCTGTTAAGATCGCCTAGATTACTGCTTGTTAAAAAGCCACCACCAAAAATTAGCAGCCCAAAGAAAGATAGCAAAATGACCTGCAAGCCACCACCTGCATTTATATTTATCAAATTATGTCCTATGATAGTAAATATGAAAAGGGCGAGAATAATAAGTATAATTGCCATTAATGTCTTTTTGCGATGAAGCAAAAAGTCCCTTTTTAAGAGTTGAGTAAATCGTTTTAAGTTGAACTCCATGTTATTGATTTATAATGTTTAATATGGATTGCTTTTCTTGAACTACAGCATTAAAAAATGCTTCAATTTCAATTTGTGATTCTTTGGATTCTGAGTTTGGATACAGATGAATATGGCCCCCCGGAATCATTTCAGAATATATGGATGTCGTATGTTCCAAGTTGTGTGGAGTAAAAAATATTTTTTCTTCAATAGAAGAAATATCTTTGGAAAGAATTATTTCTCCATTATCAATAATAATAACTGAATCCAATAAATTGGATAAGTCTCGAATTTGATGGGTGGAAATTATTATTATCTGATTTTCTGAAAAATGCTTAGCCATTAATTTTCTAAACTGAGACTTTGATGGAATATCTAAGCCATTCGTAGGCTCATCAAGGAACAGATATTTTACGTTTGTAGCTATTGCAAACGCAATTAAGACTTTTTTCTTTTGGCCAAAGGAGAGTACTTGAATCTTAGCCTCTTTATCTACCTCAAATTCTTTAAGTATAGAGTAAAACATGTCATTATCAAAATTGGGATAAAAGCCTGCATAGGCACTTAGGTACTCAGATATGCGTATTGAGGGAAGGACAAAGTCCTCATTCAGAAAGAAGAAATTTTCTATAAATCCCACTTTTCTCAAATGTGGTGCATGTTCGTCTACGTATATATTTCCATTCTGTGGAGCAAGGAACCCCGCCATCAGTTTTAAGAGGGTAGACTTACCCATGCCATTCCTTCCTAATAATCCATAAATCTTATTGCTCTCTAGATTTAATTGTAAGCCTTTAAAAAGGTCTTTCTTCTTTGAGTAAGCAAAGTCTACATTTTCTACGCTAATCATTTGTTTATACGTTTTAGTGTATTAGTGTAATAGTACACCAAAGCTATAACAAATATTTTAAGTATGCAATTCTTAGACTAAAATTATCGACGAAGCCTTTCTGAGAAAGGATAGACTAAACGACTAAGATAGAACGGTCAGTTCCGCATCCGCAACTCCTGAAACCGTGAAACCCTTTGATACCTTGTAAAAGAAGGAGGGAAGGAGTGACAGAACGAGATCAACTTAATATCTGATTGATGCATTTGCTTGTATCTTGAAAATGCGGACTCTTACACTAAACACATATTTGTGGGATTACATGTCAATCTATTCCGTGACATCTTATATCTTGTCAATAATCTTTGCACATGAACATAAGACCAGATTTTCAAGTACATGGACATAGAGGCTGTAGAGGTCTTTATCCTGAAAATACATTACCAGCTTTTGAAATGGCAAGTAGGCTAGGTGTTGATGCAATTGAATTGGATATAGTAATTTCAAAAGATAGTAGGGTTGTTGTTTCTCATGAACCTTACTTTTCTCACTTGTATTCCACAAGCCCTGAGGGAAAAGCAATCAAAAAGTATATTGAAAAGAAGCATAATTTGTATGAGTTGACAGTAGACGAGATCCAAACATATGATGTAGGATTACGCAGACATAAGGACTTTCCATCACAAAAAGAAATTGCGTGTTACAAGCCCACTTTGCAGGAAGCTGTAAGGCACATTGATGCCATCAGGAAAAAGCAGAAACAAGCACCCATGCATTATAGCATTGAAATTAAACGTAAGAAAAGATGGGATGATAAATTCCATCCATCTGCAAAGCCCTTTGTAGATCTAGTGCTTTCTGAACTCCGGTCTTTGAAAATATCCAAACGTTCAAGTTTGCTATGTTTTGATCTGGAAGTACTTGAATATATTCATCGTATGGCTCCAGACATACAGCTTGTTTATCTTGTAGATAATTTGTATTCAATAGAAAGAAATATGAACCGCCTTACTTTTACACCTGATGTTTATGGGCCAAAATTTTCCCTCGTAGACAAAAAATCAATCCAGTATTGTAATACACTAGGGATTGATATTGTTTGTTGGACAGTAAATAGAGAAAGTGATATGAAAAAGCTTATCCGGATGGGAATAAAAGGAATAACCACTGATTTTCCTGACATACTCATGAATGTGATAGGAAAAATCAAATAAAAATAGTGCGAGAACTGATTCTTTAAATTGAATTTATATATTTATGAATATTACAAACCAAAAGATTTATCAACTATGAAAAAAATTATACTTAGTGTTTCATTTCTTGTAAGTTGTTTTTGTATTGCTCAAGCCCAGGTAGAATTTGGAGGTGGCCTTCAATTTTATAAGCCTTCTGGAGGAAGTTCTATTGGAATTGGAGCAGAAGCTTTAGTAAACCTCAATGAAGAATTTGATTTAAATCCTTCATTTCATTACTATTTTGAGGATGTAACAATTTATGCTATTGATGCTGATGTACACTACAAAAAATTAGTATTGAACGATAAGGTTAAGTTAAACCCATTTGCAGGTTTGAATGTTCTAAAGATATCTAGTTTAGATGCTGAATTAGGAATTAATTTAGGAGTACATATACAATCCCCTATAAATGATTCTTTTACCCTGTATGTAGAGCCTAAATTGATACTTATTTCGGATGCAGATGGATTTGCACTTGGTGCTGGAATATTGTTTTAATTTCTTTAGGCCTTATTACAATTTATAAACGGAGAGATATTATCTAAGAGCATGTTGCCCTTATGTGAGAATCTTTTCTTAGTGTATGATGCCTCTATGTGAATGTATCGGACATCTTTTTCAGGAAAAAATTCGATTAGGTAAGTTTTCCATTCTGGATGTTTAATAATGTCTGTTTCATAGATGAGTTGCTCTCTTGAGCATTTTTCAGCACCTACATAAATTTTAAGCTTGATTGCTCCATTGTATCCAGCGTAAGTTTTAGAGTGCGCGAGATCAATACTGAAACTGTAACATTTTCCAGCCTCTAGGTTTTTTGATAAGCGTGTAGAGATACTTTCAAAAGAGCCATCTTCTCTTGTTATCAAACCTACAAAGGTTTCACCTTCAGTTGCCTCATTGTAAACTCCCCAATAACCAGGAAATATATCTGGTGTTGTATATGGTGCACATGGCATCCAACCCTGAGGAGTTGTTGCATCAGCTGGAGTATCTTCAAAAGATGGGTTTTGAAGAAATATCTGCGCTTGCGATCTTGCGAAAAAAAATAAGGAAAATATACATATAAGAAAATTTACTATATATCCTTTTTTTAACTTTGCCATATAATTCAAAAAGCTTTGGAGAACAAAAGTAAGGGTAATCATTTTTATGTCATACTTTCTACGAGTATAGTCTTGTTTTTTCTTGGGCTATTTCTCTTGGTTTTGCTGCATTCTCAGCATTTAGTGGATATTTTAAAGGAAAAGGCAATTCATGTTGTTGAATTAGAACAAAATGTCAATTCCGCAGGAAAAGAGGCGATTCTCCAGTTTTTAGGCAATCAAGAATACATTTTACCAGAAAGTATTGCGTTTATTTCTAAAGAAGATGCTTTCAGAAGCCTAGAACTATCAAAAGATAGCAGTTTATTCAATGCAAGCTTGAACCCCTTTTCAGATGTTATCTCTTATCAACTCTTAAGTACCTTCCAAGAGAAAGAAACTTTAAAGAAGGACATAGAGTCTATGGCAGGGGTAGCGCAACATTATTCACAGAACATCTTTTATGATCAGATTAAGACGAACTTAATACGCTTGGGATGGATACTATTCTTTCTTGCTTTGATATTTGGGTTTTTAGCGTTCGCCCTGATCTACAGCACATTGAATTTGCAGTTGTATTCTGACAGGTTTGAGATAAAAACTATGGAGCTAGTAGGTGCTGAAGATGGGTTTATTATTAAACCGTATATAGCCCAAGCCCTTAGAGTAGGCTTTTTGTCCAGCATAATTGCATCAATACTTATCATTATCTTCTATTTCATCACTGGTGTGAGTTCAGGTTTTTTCGCTGAAATACTACAGTTTCAATGGATTTTACTCACAATCGTAATCATAAGTCTTATATCTATGCTCTTTCTTAGTATGTCTAATAGGTTTCTGATTAAGAGGTATTTGTCGAAACAAATGAGTGATTTATATAATTAATGGCACTATTGAAAGTGTTTTTGAGGAAATACAATACCTTAGAGTAAACTTAACTCTGATATGAGTAAGAAAAGTAACAAGAAAAAAATCGTCGTAAGTACTGAGAAGAAAGTAAAATTGGCACCTGCTGTTTCTAAGAAAAGAAAAGCAAGTACGACATCATCCATTCAAAAAGAATTTGTTTTTAATCAATCAAATTACACATTTGTATTTATTGGTCTAGCTCTTATTGCCCTAGGCATGATGCTTATGATGGGAGGAAATATGCCTGACTCAAATACATGGGATGAAGGACTGATTTACAGTACACGTAGGACGCTCATTGCTCCTATAGTTATTCTTGCTGGCCTTGGTGTAGAAGTCTATGCCATATTTAAGAAATAATAGATGTTATCAGAACTTCTGGAAGCAATTGTCCTTGGAGTCGTCCAGGGATTAACTGAATTTTTGCCAGTGAGTAGTAGTGGTCACTTAGAGCTAGCGAAAGTGATTATGGGAGATGACAGTCTCTCAGAGCAAAGTATGCTCATGACTGTAAGCCTTCATGCGGCGACAGCATTAAGTACAATTTTTGTTTTTTGGAAAGATATCAAGTCAATTTTCTTTGGCGTTTTTAAAAAGGAAGGAGTAGAGCAAAGAAACTACGTTTTAAAAATCATCCTTTCCATGATTCCTGCAGTATGTATAGGATTATTCTTTGAGGAATTTATTGAATCTCTTTTTTCTAGGAATGTACTTTTAGTTGGGCTAATGTTATTTGTGACTGGAGCAATATTATTTGTTGCGGATAAGACGAAACGCACAGATAGAAAAGTAAGTTTTAAGGATGCACTTTTAATAGGTATTGCACAAGCTATTGCGATCCTTCCAGGAATCTCCCGATCAGGTGCAACTATTTCTACTTCAGTCATTCTGGGAATAGACAGAGAAGCATCTGCGCGCTTTTCATTTTTAATGGTTATACCCTTAATTTTTGGTAAGATGGCCAAAGATTTATTAGATGGTTCGTATACTCTTGTAGAATCCAATGGCATCCCATTAATATGTGGATTTATTGCAGCGTTTATCACAGGTATACTTGCTTGTAAACTGATGATAGGGATTGTGAAAAAGAGCAAATTAGAATATTTTTCTTTTTATTGCTTTATTGTAGGAACCATTGCAATTGCATATCACTTTTTCTTTTAATGATAGAAACAATCCTTTCCAAACATACAATAGGAACACCCATAGATTTCCAAGCTGGGTGCATGATGCTCGTAGATAAGCCTCTAGAATGGACTTCATTTGATGCAGTGAACAAGTTGCGATATAACATAAGTAGGAAGGAGGGTGTCAAACGAGTAAAAGTTGGACATGCGGGAACATTAGACCCATTAGCTACAGGTCTCTTATTAATATGTTCTGGCAAATACACTAAAAAATTAGCTGATCTTCAGATTAAAGACAAATCCTATTCTTGTGTTGTAAAATTAGGAGCAACAACTGCATCCTACGATGCTGAAATGCCTGAAGAAAATATTGTAGATCCTAAGACAATTGATTTAAAAGGCTTGGAGGATGTCTTAGAAGAATTTAGAGGTAATATTCAGCAATTACCCCCTATGTTTTCAGCAATTAAAAAAGATGGGAAAAAACTTTACGATCTAGCTAGAAAAGGAATAGAAATAGATAGACCCAAAAGATCTATTACCCTACATGATTTAAGTCTCATGAAGGTAGATGGGCATGAGCTCCATTTGGACATGACATGCAGTAAAGGAACCTATGTAAGGTCTCTTGCTCATGATATTGGGCAAAGTTTAGGCTGTGGAGGCTACCTAAAGTCCTTGCGACGCACGACAATTGGTGCATTCAATGTAGAAGATGCATTATCAATAGAGGAAATAGTTAATTATCTTGCAGCGTTTTAGTACAAACAGTATCTAAAGCATTTATTTCATATTCACTGTATAAACCGGACAGCGCGTGTCGATAAAGTTAGAGAATATCACCAAAATCTATGGAGCCCAAAAAGCTCTTGATTCTGTTAGTTTTACTGCTAACAAAGGTGAAATTATCGCCTTGTTAGGCCCCAATGGAGCAGGCAAAAGCACAACGATGAAGATCATTTCTTCTTTTTTACCTGCGGATGAAGGCATTGCTGAAGTATGTGGTATGGATGTGCGCACCCACGATATGGAGGTCAAGAAAAAATTAGGCTACCTACCTGAAAGTAATCCTCTATACTATCAGATGTACGTAAAAGAATATCTACATTTTGTTGCTGATATTCACAAAATGGATTTAAAGAAATCCCGAATAGCAAACGTAATCGAACAAGTAGGTTTAGAGATAGAACAAAATAAAAGGATAGGAGCATTATCCAAAGGATATAAACAACGGGTAGGAATTGCACAAGCTATCCTGCATGATCCAGAAGTGTTGATATTGGACGAACCTACTTCTGGATTGGATCCTAATCAACTCGTAGAAATTAGAAACCTGATCCATAGTCTGGGCAAAGAAAAAACGGTTATACTTTCAACGCACATCATGCAAGAAGTGGAAGCAATTTGTGATAGAATCATTGTCATAGATAAAGGAAGAATCGTTGCGGATGATAAGACAGATATATTGATGAGCGCAGATGCAACGGACGATATTGTCCATGTTCAACTCCTTGAACCATTCTTGATTTCTAAATTTGAGAAATTAAATGGAGTAAATAAAGTACTCAAGGAAGGAGCTAATAGTTTCAAACTCTATGTCTCAAAAGAAAAGGATTTAAGACCAGAGCTTTTTGACTTAATTGTACAAGAAGGGAATAAGATAATAGAAATGCGGAGTGAAAAAATTGCTGTTGAGGATGTATTCCAAAAACTCACAAAAGAAGAGTAGAAATGAAGAGCATTTTTTTTAAAGAAATACACAGCTTTTTTAGTTCCATTATGGGCTATCTGAGCATTGCCATTTTCTTGATAGTTGTTGGTTTATTTTCTTGGGTGTTTACAGACACTTCAATTCTTAACGGAAGATATGCGAACCTAGACCATTTGTTTTCAATGGCTCCCTTTATTTTTATGTTTTTAATTCCTGCTATCACAATGCGCACATTTGCTGAGGAAAAGCAGAATGGAACCCTAGAGTTCTTGTACACAAAACCTATTTCTGAGTGGCATATCATTTTTGGGAAATATTTTGCTTGCCTAGTTTTAGTATTCTTTTCACTACTTCCTACAGTCTTGTATTATTATACAATTCATCAGCTAGGAAGTCCCGTTGGTAATATTGATTCTGGAGCAATTCTTGGCTCTTATTTTGGTTTGTTTTTCTTGGCAGCGGTATTTACTGCTATAGGCATTTTTGCCTCCTCCTTGAGCTCAAATCAAATTGTGTCTTTTATTATGGCGGTGTTCTTTTGCTTTATTATGTATCTCGCTTTTCAGCATTTAAGCAAACTGCCTATTTTCTTTGGAAAGACAGATAGCATTGTCAGGGATATAGGAATTAATAATCATTACATTTCAATGAGTAAGGGAAAGATAGATACGAGAGATATGGTTTACTTTATAACTGTAATTGGATTCTTTATCTATTTGACACAGGTTTCTTTAAGTAAAAGAAAATGGGCATGAGTAAGAAGTTGATTGAAATTTTCTTGGTCCTTGGAGTGCTTGTTGTGATAAACGTATTGGCATCTTTTTTCTATACGCACCTTGACCTTACAGAGGATAAGCGATTTACACTCAGTGATTCTTCTATAAACATGATAGAAGAGATTGATGATAATATATTTATTCAAGTCTTCCTTGATGGTGATTTAGAGGCTGGATTCAAACGCTTGCGAAATGCTACCAATGACATGCTAATTGAATTCAACAGTATAAACCCAAATGTGGAATTTGAATTTACTGATCCCTCTGAAGGGAATCTTCAAAAAAGAAACCGTACTGCAGAGCAACTTAAGACTATAGGACTTACACCTACGCAGATCACCATTATGAATGGGAAAGAAACTGTAAGGAAAGGGATTTATCCATATGCAATAGTCAATAAAGGAGATAGACGTACAATAGTGAGTTTGCTTGAAGAGCAAAAGCTAGGTGTATCCAATGAGTTAATCCTAAATAACTCCGTGAGTATGCTAGAGTACAAATTGACTAATGGAATTTTTAAAGTCTGGAATAAAGAAAAACCTAATGTTGTTTTTACAACTGGGAATGGTGAACTTGCAGCGATAGAAACTGCATATCTAGAACGCACCCTACGAGGGCATTACGATACAGGCCGCATAAATTTGGATAGTCTTTTTCAAATAGGGAAAGAGGCAGATGTACTTATTGTTGCTGGACCACAAAATGAGATACCGCAGAGATCGCAGTTCATCATTGATCAATATATTATGAATGGGGGGAAAGTAGTTTGGTTAATTGAAAAATACTTTGTGAATCTAGATAGTGTAGCACAGTATAAATTTTATGTGCCTAGACCCAAGGATACGGGGCTTGAGGATATGTTCTTTCGCTATGGGGTAAAGTTTAAGGATAATTTAGTCTTAGATTTGGAGTCGAGTACGATACCTCAGGTAGTAGGTGATCAGGGTGGTAAACCACAAATTGAATTCTTTAAGTGGTACTATCATCCTTTATTGCAGGCTGGATCATCTCATCCTATTGTAAAAAACTTGGATAGGGTCAATGTACTTTTCCCAAGTACAATAGAAGAGATAAAAACAAAGTCCAACTTAAAACATACTGCTTTACTGCGTTCTTCAGAATACTCGAGATATCAAATGTTTCCTATGCGTTTAAATTTTGAAATCTTAAAGTATGAAGCAGAACCACAAAAGTTTGATAAGGGTCCACAAACGGTAGCTATGTTAGTGGAAGGAGAATTTGATTCCTATTTCAAAAATAGAGTCTCAGAGAATATGCTTTCAACACTTGCAAAAATAGATGCACAATTTGTGGAGAAGAGTGTTGCAGGTAAGCAATTATTCATTAGTGATGCAGATTTTATCAGAAATGCATTCAATCCAGAAACGCAGCAAGTGAGTGCAACTGGTTATAATCCATGGGAAGAGAAAGCATATAAAGGCAATTTGGATTTTATGGTAAATGCCATTGATTATATGGTGGATGATTATGGTTTGGCAGATGCACGTTCTAAGGAAATAAAATTACATCTATTGAATACAGTAAAGGCAAAGGAGGAAAGTAGTTTTTGGAAATTTATCAACATAGGTTTACCCTTAATCTTTCTAGGATTGTTTGCAATGATTTATTTGTTTATTAGAAGAAGAAAATACGCAAAATAACTATGATGAAAAATTTGATTTTATTTTTAGTTTTAGTTGTACTTGGATGGTTTGCTTACAATACGATGAATTCAAGTTCAGGAGATAAAGCAGATGTGAGTGATCGTGCTTTTACAGTAGAGAATATAAATGACGTATATAAAGTTTTCGTAGCTGAAAAGAACAAAGAACCCATAACAATGACCCGCAATGGCAATCATTGGTTGTTAGATAATAAACATCAAGTTAAGGAAGGGGCTATAAATGGTGTTCTCTCTGTTCTAGAACACGCCCGTGTAAAATTTATTCCGTCTAAGAATGCGACAGATAATATAATCAATGGTATTGCCAAATATGGAATCAAGGTGGAGGCCTACGATAAGAATAATAAGAAATTAACGAGTTATTATATAGGAGGGAATACACCAGATGAAAGAGCGACTTACTTTTTAATGGAGCATGCGGCACAACCCTATGTATTGGAGCTTCCTTTTGAAGAAAGTATTCTACGGGAAAAGTTTGCAAGGTCATATTTGGAGTGGAGAGATTATACAATCTTTAGAGAGGACGAAAGCAAGATAAAAGAGCTGAGTGTAGAGTATCCAAAGACACAATCAAATTCTTTTAGAATAATTAAAGACAATGGTTATAAGGTACTTCCATTCAACGAAAATGCTGCAAGTTCCAATTTAAAGACGAACCAAAAATTAGTGGACTCATATCTCAAAGACTATCGTTTTCTTATGGCAGAGTATATAGAAAATGAACATCCAAGAAAGGATTCCATTAGTAATATTCTTCCCTTTTGTCATATCACAATCAAGTATGATGATGGTGGCACAAAAGATTTGAAATTGTTTCCAGTTCTTGATGTCATGAAATTTAATTCGGATCCGGCAGAATACGAGGCCTTGCGTACGCTTCCTCGGTTTTTTGGTTTAGCAAGTTGGGGTGATTTTTATTTAATCCAACAGCCGCTTATAGAAAAATTAATGATGCGCTACAGTTATTTCTTACAAGAAGAATGAAGTATATATGCACATATCTTTTGATCCTTTGCTTTGCTTGCATTGAAATGGGCTTTACAAAGAGCGAGTCTGCTGTTTGGGGTTTTTATGGGCACAGAAAGATTAATCGCATGGCAGTATTTACATTGCCTCAAGACATGATTGGTTTTTATAAAAAGAATATTGAATTTATTACTGAGCATGCAGTAGATCCGGATAAACGACGCTATGCAATCAAAGAGGAAGCCGTTCGGCATTATATTGACATAGACCATTGGGGAGAAGATCCATTTAATGAGGTGCCTAGGCAATTTGAGCATGCATTTTGGAAATATGCAGAATTGAGTTTTTTAAATATTGAGGATACAATAGAACGCATCAGTTTGTTAGATGGTGGTTATGACCTTTTAGAGTTAGAACAGTTTTATCAAGAACATATCGCAGAAACGCGCCAAGATGAGCTGTGGACATTTTCAGGAAAGACGTGCAAGCAATTAAAAGATATTCTTTCTCTAGATAACAAAGCAACAGAAGTGCGTGTTGAAGATAAGTTTAGTGCTTACGGGATCTTGCCATATCACTTACACGGTTTTTATTGGCGTTTAGTCAATGCTTTCAAAAAGAAGAGTCGTAAAAACATCTTACGCTTCTCAGCAGAGATGGGACATTATATAGGGGATGCGCATGTGCCTTTGCACACAACAGAAAATTACAATGGCCAACTTTCAGACCAATTAGGAATACATGCATTTTGGGAAAGTAGAATACCGGAGCTCTTCGCTGATGATAGCTATAATTTTTTTGTAGGCAAGGCAGATTATAAAGAGGATATGCACAAATATATATGGAGTGTTGTGGAGGATAGCCACATGCTCTTAGATAGTGTGTTAGTAATTGAAAAAAGACTAAGTATACATTTTCCAGAAAATCAACAGTTTTGTTTTGACGAGCGATTAGAAAGGACTGTGCGTGTGCAATGTCCGGAGTACGCAGAAGCATATCAATTAGAAATGGATGGCATGGTAGAGCAAAGAATGCGCGATGCGGTTAAATCTCTGGGTACAATGTGGTATTCTGCTTGGGTAGAAGCTGGGAGTCCAGATTTAAATGTCTTTGACAATGTAGATTTAGAAGTCAGTGAAGAGCAAAGAAAATTAGAAGAACAATTTAAAGGAGGAAAAATATATGGGCGAGAACATTAGAGAGAATATTGTCTTTGGAAAGATCGCTCTGATCATGAGAGGTTTGGCAATGGGAATCGCAGAAGTAATTCCAGGAGTTTCTGGGGGTACGATTGCATTTATCACAGGCATATATGAAAAACTCCTCCTTACTATCACGCGTTTTGATTTAACCTTACTGTCTACATATAAAGAAAATGGAGTAGGAGGAGTTTGGGAACACATTAACGGGAGATTCATAGTGTTTCTTTTTGGTGGCATGTTTTTAGGTATTGTCTCTGGAGTCTTTGGGGTGAGTTTTCTATTAGAAAATTACCCAGAACCTTTGTGGGCATTATTCTTTGGTCTTATTCTAGCGTCTGCTCTTTATTTTATGAAAGAATCTCTTTCTGGCGGAATTCAAAACATCTTGCTTTTTATTTTAGGATGTGCACTTGCATATTTTATTATTACCATAAGTCCGGTCAGCGGGTCAGAAAACTTATTTTATGTTTTCTTCAG
>CALCMJ010000127.1 GCA_937967615.1 uncultured Saprospiraceae bacterium | reverse complement strand
CTTTAATTCACATTCTCCCCAAAATTCATAATCATTTGGATAACTAACGTACTCTGCATTATCTATATCATAGGTGGAAACCTCATATGCTATAGCATACGTCACATTATTCCCGCATGGATTTAAGAGTTCTTCAATAGTTGATTCCGGTATATCTATCGGTGTTGAATAAATGTCCCACCCATTACACACTTCACCATTTTTATGAAATGTATTTACTTCACTGGACACCCAAATTGTTTCACCACTAGACTTAATTGTCAAATACATTTTAGGATAACTAGCAGGAAGAGTAAAACTTGATGTAGGATTGTCCTTTACTTTTATAAGTATATAAAGTCCATCAAAAATTTCATTAATACAACCTGGGTGACCACTACCGACTTGACCACCTTTAGAGGAATTTACAGGACCTAGACTTCCGCAATCGGCAGGTAGTGATAAAATCAATGTCAAACAAAAAGAAAAAACAATTTTAATCGCTCTCATAGTGTTTTAATTTATTTCAGTTTAAAATATAAAAAATTCATTTCTAAAAACTCCTGCTAAACAATCCTTTCAAATAAAAAAGACTAACAGAAGTACATCACATTTTCCATTCAACACACTTATACATTTAACAGAGCCACAAAAGGTAACCCCTATTCCGCTTAATTTTAAAAATAATCTAGAAAATTGCACATAATGACAAGTATAGACCAGCTAAACACCCTTCAAATTAACAAAAACATGGAAGAAATCATACCAGAAAGACCATATATAGCTAAAAACTAGAGCTTTGACAGCAGCTCTCCAGCCCTCTTGACGTACTCACCCTGCGGTTTATCCACTAATTGCTGGAGCAACGTCTTCCCAAGGCCATTGTCTCCCATCTGAAGTGCACTCAAGGCTTGGTACCATTTCCCGTGTTCTGCGAGGTAGATATTCGCCGAATTAGCTAGTAGTTTGAAGTCTTCTTCCGCCTTTACCAATTCACCCATTTCGTAATAAGCAACACCTCTGTACAGGTTCCATTTGACATCCGGTTTTTTACTCAAAAAACCATTTAAGACAGGAATTACTTCTGCATATTTCTTATCATTATAGAGTTTGGCCATGTCTTTAAACTCTTGCTTGATGTTTGCCGTTTCAGACAACTGTAGTGGCATAGGTGCATAGTATGAAGAAACAAGATTTTTACCTTTGGAACCCTTAGAGCCAGAAGAATTCCCAAAAAACTGCGTTGCCAAAAATACAAGACAGGCAAGCAAACCTAAAAATAAAAGATATTTCAACCATGGCTTTGCTGGTGGCTTATGTAACTGGCTTTGCTTTGCAGTTTTTTGTTTTCCTGTCTTCTTTTTTGATTTACTCACAGCATTCTTCTTTTACTTACACATGTAATGTTCTCTATCCATACAAAGGTGAATAATTCTGAAAATAATCTCAAATTATAACTAGATGTTTTATTCCCTTTTTTCTATTAAAGCGGACGCAGCCAAATATTGCGAAAGCGAATCATATCGCCGTGATCCTGCAACATAATCGGAAGTTTATTCATATGCGCTTCATATTTTGGCAAGCCAATATATACTGTAGGGCCCTCTAATATGGCATTATGGTGAAGAAGCACTCCATTATGAATGACCGTTAAACTTGCCTTCTCTTTGACATTCCCAGCAATCCCAAATACTGGAGCATTAAAAATTATATCATAGGTCTGCCACTCCCCTGGCGGCTTGCTGGCATTTACAAGCGGAATATGTTGCTTGTAGATAGATCCTGCTTGTCCATTCGGGTAGGTTATATTTTCATACGAATTCAAAATTTGAACCTCATACTTTCCCATAAAAAATACTCCACTGTTGCTATATCCCTGACCCTCTTTTCCCTCATCTACTGGAGCCAACCATTCCAAGTGTAATTGTACACTCCCAAAACTCTCCTTCGTCTGGATACCACCTGTTCCAGGTTTAACCACCATTGCGCCATCCTTGAGGAGCCATTCTATTGATCCGCCGCCTTTTTCCTTTTCCCAAGCATCTAGATTTGTACCATCAAATAAGACTATCGCATCAGAAGGAGGCGAATTGTAAACGCCAGGCACCACCTTAACAGGTACTGGCTCCCATACTTCTGTAGACTCTGGCTTTGTTAAATCTTTTTCTTGAGCTGTGAGGCTGTATCCTCCAATAAAACAGCAAAGAAATAAGTAGATTAGCTTAGACATTCTTGATTTTTTTTGTTTGATTTTTTTTAGCATTTCAATATAGCCAATTTCTTTTCTAATTTCGCAGCACAGACGCTATAAGCTTTGCGTTCTATAACTATAAAAGAAAATACCGATGAAACAAATTATATTCCTATTCATAATGACTGTATGCTTCCTTGCTTGTGGTGGTGATGACCCTGAAGGATGTCAGCCAAAAAATGTGGCTAGCCTATCTGCGCAAACTCTTATTGAAAATTACATTGTGGACAATGGACTTTCTCCAGAGTTAAATAATCAAGGACTCTATTATACAATTACTAATCCTGGGTCAGCGGAAAAACCTACTCTTGCAGATGTAGTGACTGTAACTTATAAAGGATACTACAGAAACGATTGCGAGTTTGATTCTAACAATAATATCGCATTTGGTCTCACTGGTCTTATTGAAGCATGGCAGATAGGTATCCCCTTACTTGGGAAAGGCGGAAGTATGATGATGATTGTACATCCTGACTTAGGCTATGGCCCTAATCCGCCCCAAGGGATAAAAGCTGGCGAACCACTTATCTTTGATATAGAGTTGATAGATTTTTAGTAGGCCAGTCAGTTCAATTTATTCAATCACATTTTTTACTCTTGAAAAGCATTTTCAATTAAAGGCATTTTCTATTAAAGCATGTTATATTTAAAGTCTGAGTAAAAAACTAAGATTATGTTCAAAATTTTCACAACATGCTTGCTTGCTATTCTAATCTTAGCATGCAACCCAGCTGTAGAGAACGCAAACAATACCATTCACCCCAAACCAACTTTAGAACCTAACAGATACAATGTTGCCTTCCTAATTATGGATGGCGTTTTCAATACTGAACTTACCGCCCCTTTTGATATTTTTCAGCACACAATCTTTAGAGATAGCATAAAGGCAATGAACACCTTTCTCGTTGCTGACAAATCAAGCTTTGTAACTAGCTTTGAGGGCATGCGTATCTTACCTGACTATAATTATCTTACGGACGAGATGCCACATATAGATATACTCGTTGTCCCTAGTGCAGAGCACCACTTAGACACTGATCTTGAAAACAAAGAAATGATCGCCTGGGTTAAAAATGTTTCTGCCAAAGCACAATTTGTCACATCGCATTGTGATGGCGCTTTTGTCTTAGCTAAAGCAGGCTTGCTAGAAAACAGCGCGTCTACAACTTTTCCTAGTGACATAGAGGCATATAAAAAGATGTTTCCTACACTGGATGTGAGAAAAAATATTCTATTTGTCCATGATGGAAAGTTTATCACTTCTGCTGGTGGCGCCAAATCGTTTGAAGCTGCTCTTTATTTATGTGAATTTCTTTATGGAAAAGAAGTAGCTAAACGATTAGCAAAGGGACTTGTTATTGATTGGGACTTAGAAACAGTGCCGCATATTGTAATCTAAAAAAATAGCGCAGAACATACATTCGTTTATCGCTTAAGATTCTAGACAGATGAAAATAAAAAAAATAAATATAGAAGAGCTTGATGATTTAATCCCACTTTTTAATGCTTATCGGATGTTTTACAAACAGGATTCTGACCCAGAGGCATGCAGAGCTTTTTTAAAAGAACGCATTGAAAGAAATGAATCTATTATTTTTTTAGCTTTCCATGATGACAAGGCTGTGGGGTTTACACAACTCTATCCTGTATTTTCTTCTGTGAGCCTTCAGTCATTTTGCATCTTGAATGACCTGTTCGTAGATCCTGAAATACGTGGCAAAGGGATAGGCGAAGCCCTCCTAAATGCAGCTAAGAAGTATGCCAAGGAAAACAACTTAAAAGGACTTAGTTTGGAAACTGGAAATGACAATCCAGCGCAACATCTTTATGAACGTTTGTCTTGGAATAAGGACACGGACTACCTACATTATTTTTGGAAGAATGAAAGCTAAGGTCTTGCGACAGTTAATCCTTTTCGAAAACTAAAACCCAAGTAAATTTCACGCAATACTTAGTAAAGGACCATTTCTTTGGGAAGTTCCACCAGATTGTCAATCCATCTCTTATAAATATCCAGAAAAGCGAGGCGTATAATCTAAGTCCTGGCTTGAGTACAATGTAGTTGTTTTTATAATCAGATCTAGCATCGACAATAAGATCTGCAATTCCCATAAGCTTACAGAGCCTTTTAAAGAAATGTGCAAAACCGTGTTCTTTTCCTACGGGAATAAAGCAAAGTGGTAAACCTGCCGTTGCCTCCCCTTCTTTCCTAATATAATCCAATAATGTATGCCTGCTATTTGTATGTCTTTTTTCTTCTGTGAAATAGAAGATCTGCTCTACAGCATGCCTAAATACTTCTAGTAAATTCTGGGAGATCAAATAAGACTTAATGAGTTCCATTTTCTCTGACAGAGCTAGCTCCACTTCATCATGTCTCCATTTTAAATCATCAGACTTTAAAAATCCAAGTAAAGAGGACATGACTTCATCTCTCACAGTCTTATCTGGGATGTCGTCTATACACTTATCAACTCCATCAATTGCAATGATCAGATGGTCTAACATCAACTTGTCCCTTTCGCTAATTTCTACTTGGTAAGCACTGGTCAGAATATGAAATTCTTCACTTAATTTTTTATAAATAGATCGAACATTACTCCAATCTACATCAGGTATTTTGACTTGTGATTTTATGAGCTTTTCCTCTCTCATCTACAATAATAAACAATTGTGGAATCAAGAGAGTTCTTCTAATGCATTGAATTAACACAATTGCTCAGACACTATCTATTCTGGACAACTAATGTGTTCAAATACATACAAAGGTCCTGGTACTTTTTTACTTTAATTGTATCTGATGCAGGCCATATACCTATTCCGTCTCTACTAAAAATATTATTGAACTTTCTTCTTCCAAACTTATTCGACAATGCAATATATCCTCCGTCTCTTGTCAGAGGGCTGTAACTCTCTTCTCCTCTAAAATCTATACTATCTAATTTGGATATCAATTCGTATACTCTTTTCTCTTCGATTTTCATTGTGGATCCATTCCTACGCGTTAAGATTATGGAATCTTTCGTAATGTGCATTAGAATAGGAGGCAAAGAAGAACCCTTACCTATTGCTCTCATCTCCATTTGCATTGGCAGCAAGTACTCGGTCTTCTGTTTATCAAATTTTTCTTTGTGCAACTGAGCATTGTTACTACAAGAGATCATAAAAAAGAATAGGAAAAATCTCATTATCGTGTTTAGCATATAGACGAAGAGAATACGTGTATTACATATCGTCACTTATACTAATGAAAAATTATTGAATCCAAGGTCAAGCGTCTGTCATGTATATCTGTAAACTGGATCAACCCCATTTCACGCGAAAAGAACACTTCTGAATCTTCAAAGTCATCATCCTTTGATCTATGGACATTAAAATATTCCTTGCCTCCTATTTCAATGGATTCATAAAACTCATATTGTTTATTAAAAAGCACATTTGACTCCTTCAGGGGCAAATCAGGATTCACAGAATACGTGTATAAAGACAACTTTACTGTTGAACCTGTATCATTAAAGACATACAATTGGACATGATTTGCAAATTGCTTTAACAAGTCAGACCCAGGAGCGCCCGGTGCAAGCTCTAAACTATTTACCAAGGGTAAATCCACTTTTTCAATTATCCTAAAATACGCTTCGTCCCAATCAATGTTAAACCCTATTCTCTCTTCGTTCACCATATAATTTAATGTGTGAAAGCTCTCTTCACCCCTACATTCAAAGGGGATAATTTTTGGATATTCATTGAAGCTATTTCCAACAAATGGCAAGAGCACTTGATTAAATTCCTGATCTAAATAGATTACAGATTTAATAGTTTTCAAACGCAGAATTTCATCCCCCTCATCCACTTGCTGCAATGCCCCTAAATTGACATCTCCACATTTATCTCCACTGGAACATGAACAATAAATAACTAGACTCAATGCATATAAAATTATATGAAGTTTATTTTTAGAGTACGAAGTTTGAAAGCTGTTATTCATCATCTTTAATCGCTAAGTAGATTTGAATAAATATAAACAAAATAAAGAGAAAGATTAAAAGACAGAAGAAGGTCAATGCATCTCAATTAATTTTTCCATAGCATTTTCTAACATCAAATATACGCCTTCAAAGCCACCTTCATAATAAGGATCAGGCACTGCTCTGTTTTCTCCAGGAAAACTATAGTTGAGTATGAGTTTTACTTTTTCTTTGTCCTCCTCGCTCGTCGCCAATTTTAATATATTATAATAATTGGAACTGTCCATTGCAAGAATAAGATCAAACTCGCTAAAATCATCTTTGACAAATAAACGCGAACGCTGTTTACTTATATCTATTCCATGGGTTTTCGCCACAGCAATAGAACGTCTATCCGCTTGCTCTCCATTATGCCAACCACTCGTACCCGCAGAGTCTATCTCCCAATCTAATTCTTTTTTCCGAACAATATCCTCCAGTATACCCTGTGCTAAGGGAGACCGACAGATATTTCCTAGACAAACCATGAGTACTTTCATAATACTTGTATAACGTTTTTAATTGTCTGAATGATATTTTTTGAATCAGAATTTATAGGATTTAAGGATTACCAGGCATTATATTGTTCAGGTTTATATTCATGCTTCTGATTTGAACCAGAATTAAAAGAATCTATAGAATTACCTGAATTTTTATGTTGCTCGGTTTTAATAATTTCATACATCTCTTACTGCCTTTTTGGCAAATTTTTAAACTTCTTATTAAATAGACGTTTAAACGAAAGTGACTTACTTCCAAAATTTATTAACAATCCAGTTTTGATATTGTACGCTTCTAAATAATTTAATGATTGTGCTAGGTGTATTTCATTCATTATAATTACCGCTTTTATCTCAACTATAATCTCATTGCCTACAAAAAAGTCAACTCTACGAGTCCCAACATGTTTGTTTTTATAAAATATAGGAATCTCCATCTCTCTTTTGTATTCTAAATTCTCAAGATTAAACTCTATTTCTAACGCTCGCTGATAAATTACTTCTTGAAATCCATTTCCTTAAGAAGAATGAATTCTCATAGCTCATCCAATTATTCGTCCAGTGCAATCTTTATATTTCTTGTTTATATTCTTTTGTTTAATCATGAATGCACTATTTGCCAATTTCAAAATCATTTACATAATACTCCTCACTACTTTATGTAATATTTACTGACAAGTAACTCTTTAGAAAAATTACTAAAATATGACCCACCCTCTGCTATTGTCAAATTCTAATATTCCTGAAATCACAAAAATTCTAGTACAAATCTTGTTCAACAAAAATTTTAATTAAATCCTGACCATCCTCAAACTCTAAAGCAAGTCATTCCCAATTCATAATTCATAATTCCCAATTCATAATTCCCAATTCATAATTCCCAATATTCCCAATTCATAATTCCCAATTCAACCCTCCCTCGCCTCCAATATCCAATCCCTATACACCGGATTTTGAATAAGAATTTCTCTATTCCCTATGATGCACAAACTCTCTCTCGCCCTTGTAATTGCTACATTGAATTTTCTATCTATACCCTCTTCAGAAAGATTTGCTACTGTCCTCAACTGATGTGATCTATTTATACACATGGACAAAATAATATGATCGCGGGCTCCTCCCTGATAACGCTCTACTGTGTCAACAGATATTATAGATGTAGGTAGTTCCTCTTCTTCCATCTTTTGGATGATCAGAGCAATCTGAGCTCTGTAGGGTGTGATAACACCAATGTGTTGTTGGCCAAGTTCCACTTCATGGGCAGTATAATAGGACATGTATTTTTTCACCACGCGCACAACAATGTCTGCTTCATCTTCATTTGTTTTGTAGGTGAGACTGGTATCTATCATGGCATCCATAAAAAGCTTGCGGTTATTCCAGATGCAGTCTTTAGCTAAATGAAAGCTTGCGTGTAATCTTTCTATCCCCGGAAGTACTTCTAAAAATTCTTGGTAAAAGAATCGACTTGGGAACTTTACGAGTTCCTGGTGCATTCTTCCTTGTTTTGTCAAAATATCAAAATGTCCAGTCCAATTTTCACTATTGGCTTTTTTATACAAGCGTTCAAATAGGGACACTCTCAGATTATTCGTCCCTAAGGCTTCACGCAAACCATCAAACTTTATTTTAGACTTTTCTACTGACTGTACGACGACTGCGGGCAACTGCTTGTGATCGCCTACTAAAACAAATTTTGGCGCTTTCGATAAAATGCTCACTAGCATGGGTTCCAATATCTGTGATGCCTCATCCACTAGTATGGTATCAAATTTAGTAAGCTTAAATAATTCTTGTTTGCCTAAAATTGCAGATACAGTAGATGCATAGATTCTAGTATTTTGCAAAAATGCTTTTAGGTCTCTTCTTTTTGTGAGCTTTGATGCTTGTACGGAAAGTAAATTTGCTTGAAACTCTTCTCCTGTACTATATCTTGATCCTATGCGGATAAAATCTTTGACGCCCGCTTTTTTTATCGCAGCACATAATTCATCCACTGCTTTATTTGTATAGGCAAGAAGCAAGATGGATTTCTTTTCTTCATTATGAAATCGAATGAATTCTTTTATCATCACAGAAGTTTTTCCAGTCCCAGGGGGTCCCCACAATAAAAAGTACTCTTCTGCATTTAGCATTTTTGAAAAAACGCGCTCTTGTTCTTCCGTTAATTCTTGCGTTTTGAATACAGTCTCTTCCGCTTTTGATGTTTTTGGAGCTCGTAAACCCAGTATTTTTTTTCTGTATTGTTCCGGTAAACACACCCAGGCAAATAAAGATCTATACATAGATGTAAATCCACTATCTAAATGATCAGGTTCTAGGTTCCAATATGTATGCTCTTTAAAAAGTGTCTGATTGTATTGTCTATTTCTCAATCGCACTGTAACCCTATCTTTTTCTAAGGCAAGAATTGAACATTTAAATACTTGATTTGACAAAGGAGACTCTAGTGCATGAATAAAAGGATAAAGAACTACAATATCACCTACCCTAAAACGAGAAAGCGCATTTGATTTTTCGCTTTTAACAAAATGGATTTCGGCATTCTCCGTATCTGACAAATTTTCTTCAATCGTCAAATATGAAAGGATTTTAAAATTCTCTTCTTTTTCTGAAATAGGATCCAGCCATAAACTTGCTAAACCATTTGTCTTATCAATTCCATGTTCGCCTATTTTTGCAAAACGGTGTTCGCGTGCTATAAAACTTACACAGCTCCTAAAATATTCTAACTCTATTTTTGAAAGAGATGATAATTGATCTTTAATAAAATTTAGATCGCGGATTAAAAAATTGTCTCCAGTTTTTTTATCAGAACTTAACAGTTGGACAAATGAACGGAACGACGTATCATCTTCTAAATTTTCTAATAAGCGTTCAATATAAATGATTTGGTTTCTCAGACTAAGAGCATCTAATTGCTGCGCTTTGGCGGTGGGAGCAAAACGCAAACTTTTATCGTCTACTTTTGAGTATAAAATATAATTCGACGGCTTGGCTTTATATCCAAACGAAGATCGAATTAACAAATCATAGAGTAAGGTCTGTGTATAATGATTTTTGGCTAGCCCGTAGACATTTGGTTTATAGAGAGACCCACTCTTAAGCTCTATGATATCAAACTGCTTTTTATCTGTGTTAACATGTAATACATCTAGTCTTCCTTGCATCCCATATTTTCTTGATAAAAATGATGGCTCTGTGTATGTATCAGAAATATTTAAGCCTAGACTAGGCAGAGTAACGTTAACGACTTCTTTGATATTCTTATAATGTAGTTTTGATTGCGCTACCAGTTTTTTTATATCCGCGTCTTCTTTGTCCGTGTAAGCAAGAGGTGCTAATTGAAAAACGTCTTTCAAGAGCTCATTGAATGCCACTTTTGGGTTCGCTAAAATTTCATCTAAAAAATAATTTGCAACATTCCCTAGCAGCAATGGGACTTGTTTGTTTACCGGAAGAAATCTCCTAGTAAAATAAGATTCTGGAAACTTACCAGTGGGCTTAAAACTTTCTGAGATACTTGTTACATCTACAAGAAAGTCAGGATCTATAATAATTCCTTTTGTGATGCATTGATCATCTTGAATTTCTGCTTCTACTAGATTCATAGAAACAGGTTTTTCTAATAACTCCCATATCTGATCAAGTTGCTCTTTACAATGGAGATTTTTTTCTTTTTCTGAAAACACCAATTCCAATTCAAGAGATGGATCATCCTCTTCTATAAAAAGATATTTCTCTTTATTTTTAAAACACAGACCCTCGAGAACGTATTTAAACGCTCTTTTTTGATCTTGTATCCACCCCTCCGGTCGCTCAGGAAGATCTATATCTAGGTTATATCTAGACGCAAGGACAAGATTGATAAGATAATCTCCTAGATAGAGACGTTGTTCTAAGTTAAGTTTTGATGTCTTATGTTCTTCATCAATCCTGTATTGATGTAATAAGCGCACATCCGCAGGACTCACTTTATAGGCATTTGAAATGTAAGCTACACGAGCAAAAAGTGTAGTAAAGTGAAGGTCTGTGTCATTTGTAATCTCCTCAAAGACTAGATTAAATAACAAAAACAGTTCTTTGGAAGCGCTCTTACTGTCAGATTTGCTCTTATTTACTATTATTCTGAGCTGTTCTTGGAATATCTCTCCTGCTTTCTTCGTTTCCTTCATGTGCTTGAAAATGCTAATATTTCATTGAAATTGTAATCATACGCCTCCTAAATGCTAAAATTTTGTTAAAATTTAACCTTTGGGAAATTAAAATTCTTCATTCTTGTATGTATCTTTGTGGCTCGATGTAATCACGGATTACAGAAAAACAATCAATCTAGCCTTTCATTAGCATTTAACTATTAACTAAATACTATTAAATAATTCAAAACAAATCACTATGAATTTAGTAAATCTGCTTAAGGATCAGGTTACTTCTGGGTTAGCTGGTCAAGCAGCTAAATTTCTGGGAGAATCAGAGTCTGGTGTAACAAAAGCATTAGATGGTATATTCCCATCATTATTAGGAAAAGTTATTGACATGTCAGGTTCTGACAGCGGTCTTCAAGACATCTTTAAGATGGCAGGAAAAGCTGATCCAGGAATCTTAGATAATATCGGAGATATTTTCGGTTCTACTAGTAAAGTTACTGGCCTTATGAACGGCGGTGGTGGCTTACTATCTACTCTTCTTGGAAACAATATGGGTGGGTTTATTGAAAAAATCGCAGGATTTGGAGGTTTGAAGACAGGATCTTCTTCTTCATTAGTAAAAATGGCTGCACCATTCATCATGAGTATGATTGGTCGTTATATGAAAAATAAGGCTTTGGATGCTGTAGGACTAGGAAAATTCTTAGGATCACAGAGAGACCACGTAAAAAGCGGAATGCCTTCTGGACTTGGAAACATTTTAGGACTTAGCGGTCTTGGAGATATGGTTTCAGGAGTTGCTGATGGTGGTAAGAAAGTTGTAGGTGGAGCTGCTGATGCAGGGAAAAGAGTTGTAGGTGGAGCTGCTGACCTTGCTGGTCGTGGTGTAAGCGCTGCTGGAGATGTAGGAGGTGCTGCAGTAAAAACTGGAGGAGGACTTCTTAAATGGTTGTTCCCACTTTTACTTGTACTAGGTTTAGCAAGTTATTTTGGTTACAGCACATGTCTAGGCGACAAAGTTGCTGATGTAACTGGTTCAGTTGCTGACGGTGTTGGCGATGCTGCTGGTGCAGTTGCTGGAGGAGTTAGTGATGCTGCTGGTGCGGTTGCTTCTGGAGCTGGAGCTCTTTTTGGTGCTGTAAACGAAGCTGCAAAAACTGCTTTGGATAAAGTAACTTTCGCTGCAGGTTCTGCTGGAGACCAAATGATTAAGTTCATCGACGGTGGTTTTAAAGGAGACGCAAGATTCAGATTTAGCAACCTTAAGTTTGCTACTGGTTCTGCAGAAATTTCTGGAACTACAGGAGTTGAGGTAGATAACCTTGCTGCAATCCTTAAAGCATATCCTGACATGAAAATCAGTGTAGATGGTTACACAGATAACACAGGAGACGCAGGGAAGAACAAACTTCTTTCTGAGGCAAGAGCAAATGCAGTACAAGCAAGATTGATTGCTGCTGGTATCTCTGGAGATAGAATTTCTACAAGAGGTATGGGTTCAGCAGATCCAGTTGCTGACAATGGTACTTCTGAAGGAAGATCACAAAACAGAAGAATTGAGGTTACTTTAGCTAAGTAATCTTTCGATTATAATTTACAAAGCCTGAAGGGAATTCCTTTCAGGCTTTTTTTTTGGGCATGCCCCTCGCTTTGCGACGGTCGCTCCCTTACAGGGCTCGCCGTTCGGCTCGGTCCTCTGGACTACTACCCTTTCAGGCAGCTCATGCGGGATGGGTTGCAAAAACCAAAAGCAAGATCAATCTCAGAATCGTATACAGAAATTTAATAATTTCCTGCTCTCTTGTTTATTCTATAAACTAATTAATCAGTTTTTACTTTTTTATATTCTTGAGTATATAGAAAACCAGAATACTTCAGCATGGACTACCTTGTATCTGTCTCTAAAATTGAATAAGTAAAATTATCAGCCCATCCTGATTTCAATGGCAGGACGCGTCTTCCCCTTCCCTCTCTAATCATACCCACTTTTTCTAAGACTTTAATTGAAGCTACATTTTCTACTGCACATCCAGCTTCTATTCTGTGTAATCCTAACGTATCAAACCCATAATCTATAATCATCTTTAAAACTTCAGTTGCATATCCTTTATTCCATAAATCAGAATGTAACTTATACCAAACTTCTCCTCTATTATACTTTGCACTACTAAGCTTGAGTCCAAATAAGCCTATGAATTTTTCAGTTTCCTTTTGCTCAATAATAAATGTATAATTTTTAATATCCTTTACTTGGTTTTCAGAAATCCAGGGTTCGATAATAGATTTTGTCTTCTCTATGTTTTCAGGAATTCCTAAAGTATTAAACTCATCTGTTTCTGGTAAAGAATGTAATTTATGGATTGATTCTAAATCTGTCAATTCAATCAATCTCAATTCCGTTCTCGCTGTTTCTATTTTGATTTTATTCATTTATTAAATTCATCCTACTTCTATTTGTGGACATTAAAACTTGCTCTCACTATCATATCCTTAGCCGCCTATCGCAGGCTTAGAAAACGGAGGTGCTTTTATGGTTCTCACCCCTTCCCTCTGAACTGCCTTTAGGACTTCTTGCACTGCTCTTTCTAATTGGGGGTCTCTTCCCTCACTCAATGCCTTTGCATCTTGACGGACAAAAATATCTGGGGCCACACCCTTATTCTCTCCTATCCATTCATTGTTTACTGGATCAAAGATAGCGTTGTCAGGACAGGTCACCCGTCCTCCGTCTATCATAAGATAGTGGGTTGAGGATTTCACTAAGCCTCCCCATGTTGTTCTTCCTATTAATTGTCCAGCTTTTTGCTGACGGAAAACCCATGGAAAAAAGTCACCACCAGATCCTGCCATTTCATTTATCAATAATGCCTTGGGACCTAATATACCTGCTGGTAGTTTCATAGGCGCGCCATTAGGCACTTCATTGGTTATGGCAGCTCTAATTTTTCTAGTCATATTATCTACCATGTAATCATCTAATAGTCCTCCGCCATTGAATCTTTCATCTATTACGGCTCCTAGTTTGTCCTGCTGTGCAAAAAAGTATCTATTAAAAGATACGATACCTCTGCCACTTGTATTAGGCACCCAGATGTAGGCTAACTTTCCGTCAGATAGAGAATCCACCAAGCGTCTATTATCCTCCACCCAAGCTCTAGTCCGCAAGCCATTGTCTGATTTTACAGGTTCTATAGTTTCCTGCCAAGCACCTACAAAAGAGGGTTTATCATTGACATGAATAATCGTCTGCTGTCCTGCTGTTCCATCAAAAAATCGATAAGGATTATCTGTTGCTTTAATTTCTTGACCATTCACACCCACGAGGTAGTAAGCATTTTTAATTTTAGTGCCAGGTCTGTCCAATGGTCCTGACAAGCCAGGATTCCATGCTTCTGTTGTATATATTCTTTTAATTTTCCAGCGACCATTTTCGGCAACAAGGTCAGCACCTAATAGTCCCATGTTACTATCTTCAACATCAGGATAATCTCCTCCGCTAACAAAACTATGTCCCACAGAAAGTTCTCCATTTATCTGATCTAAAACATAGTTTAAATCTGATCTATGCTTGATGTAAGGCAGCAAAGGTGCATATCTTTGATACACTACATCCCAGTCTCTTCCATGTATATTAGGATCATAGAAATAATCTTTTTCATACCTCCAAGTCTCTTCAAAAATCTGTTTCCATTCTTCATTCCTATCGAGATTCATCTTTAGGTCTAGCTTTACACTTTTGCCATCTTTCCCGCTTCCAGAACTTGCATCCATTATTGTCCATGCGCCTTTCATTCGCGAAAGCAACTTCTTACCATCACTGGAAGTGGACATATACCCCGCACCATTTACATATTCCTTTGCCTCCCCGTCTTCTAATTTAAATTTATGTATTGTGAGTTCCCAGCTGCCTGGTTTGCGCTCACCGATGAATACAGATCCCTTGGGTCCAGCAATTAATTGCACGATATTCCCCTTATCCAATGGCAGTGGCATGATGCGTCGAGTAAGATCTCCAAAATCAATTTTGACTTCTGCCATTTCTTCAGCCTCCTTCTTATCGTCTTTTTTATCTTCCTTTTTATCCTTCTGGTCTTTCTTATCGTTTTTCTTCTCTTCTTCTTCCACAGTCTCTTCATCGCTCTTTGGCTCAAAAGGTGAAGGTGCATCCTCGATTAGATTCATAACATAGGTTGCATATTCTGGATCAGCTTGCATTGCACTGGTGTTTGCCCATCCAGAGCCCAAACCTATGTCCGTACTCGCTGCAAAATACATATGCTTCCCATCTCTGTCCCAAGTTGGGTAAACGGCATCAGCAAACTCATCCGTTAATCTTTTTGGGGCTGCTGTTCCTACCTGCCAAACCATTATTTTTCTAAGACCATTGTCATTTGATGTGTTATAGGCTAGCCATTTAGAATCTGGTGACCAGCTCAGGTTCATATTTCCTCTGTCAAGATTATTCCCTGCGTGTCCGATGGCTTTGATGGACTTGGTATTTAAATTCACTATCTGGATCCAGGTATCATCATCTACGAATGCTATCCGTTCGCCATCTGGACTCCATGTGGGTTCCCAACCCAATTTAGATTTTCCTATATCTATTCTTACAGGTTCTTTCATACCAGATTGATCTTGGAGCATAAGCCCGTATCCGTTTTCTCCTTGATCCGAGAAATACGCAATCTGATCTCCCTTGGGTGACCAGATTGGCCTTCGCTCCGCAACTCCTGAGGTCTTAGTAAGATTTCTGGGTGCGCCATCTTTAGCTGGTACTGTAAATATCTCCCCCCTAGCTTCCATAACCAATCGCTTACCTGTAGCGGAAAGAGAAACTGATCTTGCTCGCTTACTTACATCTTCCCACTTCGTCTCTGCCCATGGGAAATCGCCAATTATATTTATTTCTAAATCAGTGACCACCTTAGTTGCTATATCCATGATATGCAATAGTCCATCTCGTTCAAAGATTAGTGATCCATCATGTCCGGCTAAGGTTTTAACATCAGAACCAGTGAATTCAGTTATCTGACTCAAAGCTTGTGTTGCTACAACAAACTTCCAAATATTTGCAGAACCATCGCGATCAGAAATAAAGTAGATATCTTCCTTATGCCAGACGGGTTGGATGTCTGTTGTTTTATCATTAGGAATTAGTATTTCAGAATTGTCAGCAAGATTCAGTATGATCAAGGGTGTGTTCTGTCCTCCTCTGTACATCCTCCATTCCACATCCCATCTTGAGACCCTATCTAAAATGATATTTTTTCCATCAGGAGAATATTCGGCATCATTACCCCATTGCGCTGTTAACTGAGATGCCGGGCCTCCATCTTTTGAAACCGTCCACAGATAACTATGTCTGGATGGAGCAGATTCTCTAGCGGAAGAAAATAAGATTGAAGAGCCATCATGCGACCAATCCCTAACACTAGCGCCACCAGGCAACCATGTAAGTTGTGTAGGTGTCCCTCCTTCAATAGGCACAGTGTAAACAGCGCTATTCCCAGACCTGTTAGAGGTAAAAGCGATTGTCTTCCCATCTGGTGAAATATGAGGATGCCTCTCTATAGCTTGCGTGCTTGTTATTCTATATACACCACTCCCATCTCTATTCGCAACCCATATGTCTGAAGCATAGGAGAATGCAATATGAGTATCGCTTAAGGATGGCTGTCTCAATAGTCTTGTCCCCTGACCAAAAGATTCAGAAGCTACAATTACTAAAAATAAAAAAAGGATAAAGTTTGATGTGCTTTTCATTAGGAGTGTTTTACAGTGTATTACTTACTTAGCTAAACTAATGGAATTATTTAGCTTCTACAATAATTCTAATGGCTAATAGATCAATGCACGCATCTGTAGGACAGAATGGATAGATTAAATGGACTTAGTAAGATTAATCTTCTTTCTAGAACGGTATTGGATTAGATAATTCCCTATTCTGCAGTTTTATCATATTGCATTGCACAAATTAAATTGCCTTCTGTGTCTAAAAATTTTGCAACCCAACCAACATGAGGAATAACAGTCTTACTCAATAATACTTGTCCACCATTGATTTGTACTTTTTCAATTATGTCGTCAATATTTTCAACGCCAATTGTGCATTCCAAACCAATGATCTTATCAGAAACTGGAGAATATTTTCTTGATTGCAATGCTCCAATCAGTTCGCCATCATCAGACTTGTCTGCTTTGATTTGAAAAAAATCGTCCTGCCCGTAAGAATTGAAGCCCCAATCAAAAACTCCGTCGTAGAATTTTTTTGCGCGTTTCATGTCGTCAATATGTACTGCAAAATGCGTCAATTTATTTTTCATAGTATAATTTTCAAATTGTTTCTTTTCCTAGTTTACTGGACAAGCTCTGATCTGTTAAATATTTTCTTACCCACTATATTTTGTTGGCATCCTATTTTGGTCTTCTATTGTTTTAACCAAAGACAAAACAACGCTTGTCAATTCATCAATAGTTTTTTGGCTTGTAATATTACCTTCTTTATCAATTTTTCCTTTAGCACCCTGAATCAAAAGTTTAGATTCCTTTGGTATTGACGATTCAATTGTAGTTAAAATCAGCTCTAGTGATTCAAAAGCTTTTTTTCCTGAGGCGGCTGCAACAATCATTGCTACTGGTTTACTCGAAAATAATACAGTTGAGACATTCCATTCAATAAGGTTTTTTAAACTTCCTGGAAGACTAAAAACATATTCTGGTGTGCAGAATACAATTCCATCTGACTCTTCGATTAATTCTCTTAATTCCAAAACTGAATTTGGGAGATCTTCTTCTAATTCAGGATTAAAATGTGGTAATTCACCTATTCGGTTGTAAATTTTGAACTCAATCTTATCTTTAAATTTTCTGGAAAGAAATTCCAAAATTGACAACGAGGTGGATCTTGATTTTGTACTGCCAGATATTCCTAAAACCTTTAATGTGCTCATTTTCGCTCTGAGTGTTGTCTGATCTCTACGAGTACAAAACAGATGCGAGATCATACGTATTATTAATTATCAGCTTGATTTTTTGCTCGTTGATTGCAATTTCGCCTTATATTCATTTGCAGCTTCTTCAAAATCACGTATTGTTCCATTAATTCCAAATTTGTACAACCATCGAAATAGAATACCAGGACCTTTACTCGCTCTTTCCTCATAAGCAACTCTAGCTCTCGGATGATCCATAAAGCTTAAAAACCCTTGCTTCACAATTTGCTTCTTGGTATAAAAATCAATGCGATCTATATGCTTAATGTTTTTATACCCATAATGATCAGGAGCAATAATTCTTATTGGTGCCCCATGCTCCAAATTGAGAGGCTGATTATCAAGTTGATCTGCAAGCAAGACATTCTGATTCATTAAGTCTTGCAACGGCAAGCTTGTTTTATATCCATCTTGCGCCTTTAGAACGACGAAAGTTATTTCATTCTTAACTTTAGGCAATACCAATGTCCTATATAAATCGTTGAACTTGTAGCCACTCCAATTGAGATTCAACTTACTCCAGGTTGTCACACAATGAAAATCTGAAATCTGATTAACTCTTGGGAGTGAATTCAAATCTTCAGATATTTTAAAATCTTCAACATCGCCTCCAATTGAAAATCTTATTTTTTTCAATTCTTTAGGGAACCGATTTGCATATTTTGGTAGACCAAATCGCGGAAAAATATCTGACTCTTTTTGACCTGGCGGAAGTGCTTTCATAAGAAATAGGGTTCTTGTATGTAACAAGTCAATATTACATTAAGTTCGGAGAATATTAATATAATCATTAGGCACGATCCAAGGTGGCCTGACCCCTTGTAATACGCAACGAAGAGTATAATTTCAATGGGTCAGAACCCATTGGACTGTGCGTTTTTCACACGATCCAAGGGGGCCTGACCCCTTGTACTACGCGATGAAGAGTATCATTCCAATGGGTCAGGACCCATTGGACTGTGTATTTTTATAAAACTGAAACTTCAGAGAATATTAATAGACACGATCCAAGGGGGCCTGACCCCTTGTAGTACG